>JAISOL010000001.1 GCA_031275645.1 Deltaproteobacteria bacterium | reverse complement strand
CCTCCCCCCCCCCCGGCCGGCGCGCCCCCCCCCCCACACAACGCTGCCGATGCGATTAATGGCTCCATGCTCCCCGAACGCTTTATAATAAAAGATCCTGGCAGACTGGAAATAAAGGTTATGCGGGGGCTGTACCGCCTTAATATTTTACGATCTCCCGAATAAAGACAGCTCTGGTGAAATTACTCCAAGGGGTCGACATGCTGAAATTTTCCCTGAAGCCGGAATTGTCCGGGCAAATCCTCAAACCGTGCATCCTGATTCTGGCCTATCTTAATCTTCTCCTGCCCCTGCTGAAAATAAGCAACGTAAGCCCGGCCATAATCCTCGGATTGCTGGGACTGTGCACTTACTTCCTGGCCGACGGCAACAGGATTTCCGGATACGCGCTTTTCTGCTGCGCCTACTTTGCCTATATGCTGATAGGCGATCGCCTTATCTTCCCGGAGCCCGACGGCGTGGCGGTTTACCGGAGTCTGGCGAGCGCGTTCTTTTCCGGGGCGGCAATACGTTACGCCCTGCGGGAAGAAAAGATCTTGTATCACAGATACCTGTCCAGCATAATTATTTTAGTCGCCATTATCTCCCTTGCGGCATATATATTCAATCTGAAAATAAGCGAAAATTTTTTCACAAACGGCGGCAGCTTGTCGAGACTGAAATTATTCATGGGACATCCGAATACGTTCGGATATATGTCGTCAGTAGTCTTTACAGTGAATGCAATCCTTTTGATAAATATAAAAACAATACGTGAGTATTATAAAAATAAAAATGAATATTTTTCAGCGCCGGTAAATAATTTTTTAAATTTGATGTCCGGTAAATATATATTGGTAATATCCATCATAATTTCATTTATAATGCTAATCATGACATATAGCAGAACTTCGCTTTACGCCGCGATGTTTACAATATTAGTCGTGTGCATATTAAAATTCGCGAATAAAAACGTAATAAAGGTAATTGTAGCATCAGGGATGACAGTTGTAGTATTTCTTGTCGCAATACATAATTTTGACATGGAAAGAATAAATTCTCCGGAACTGAAAAGGCTTATCGCTCCTCTACAAAACCCCCTGAACGCCTCCTCTTTCAGATCCCGCCTGCCCATCTGGCTCAGCGCCCTGGACGCGGCCAAACAATCCCCCTGGCTGGGCAGCGGCCCCAAAAGTTTCCGTAAAAAGCACAACAGAGAGTTTGTAAAAGAACATTACGTTGAGCTGACGAGCCGCTTCGGCAAGAATGTGATTGATCTGGACACTGTCCGAATGCCGAACGCGCATAACCAATTTCTGCAAATGCTTATAGATTACGGTGTGATAGGCCTGATTTTCTTTCTGGGCGCCCTGCTCTACCCTCTGCTCATCGCCGTCAGGCGCCGCTGCTGCTTCGGCCTGCTCGCCCCGCTCCTCATCCATTACTGTCTATATTCCCTTGCCGACAACACTCTGGATGGCTATATCGCCTACTTCCCGGCTTTCGTCGTTTTCTCCTCCCTGGGATATTTCGCCTGCCTGCGGGCCGGGCCGGAAAGCGTGGTTTCCGGCCCGGCCCGCGCGCCTTTGGCGGCGCGCCCGGCCTCAGGTTCTCTCTGACTGCGCCCCGACGTTTTCTCTGTACCAGGCATAGGTTCTGCGCAAGCCTTCCTCCAGTCCCGTCGCGGCCCGCCAGCCCAGTTCACGGATCCGGCTCACGTCCAGAAGTTTTTGCGGAGTGCCGTCGGGACGGTTCGCATCCGTGAGGATGCGCCCCTTGTAGCCCACCACCCCGGCCACCATCCCGGCAAGCTCGCGTATGCTCACGTCCGAGCCGCAACCCACATTCACCTGCTCCGGCCCGGAATAGCGGCGCATCAAAAGAATCAGCGCCTCGGCCAGATCATCCACATACAAAAATTCCCGGCGGGGAGTCCCCGTGCCCCAGATGGTCACCTCCGGAGAGCCAGCCTCCCCGGCTTCGTGAAAACGCCGGATCAGCGCCGGCAGCACATGGCTTTCCTCCGGATGAAAATTGTCTCCCGGCCCGTACAGGTTGGTGGGCATAGCGCTTACGGCGTCAAAGCCGTATTGGGCGCGGTAGGCCTGGCACATCTTGATCCCGGCGATCTTGGCCAGGGCATAGGCGTCGTTGGTGGGCTCCAGCGGCCCGGTGAGCAGATATTCCTCTTTAATGGGCTGGGGGCAGAGCTTGGGGTAAATACAGGAAGAACCCAGAAAAAGCAGCTTTTCGCAGCCGTTGCGGTAGGCGGCGTCAATGACCCCGGTCTGGATCAACAGATTGTCGCGGATAAAATCCGCCGGATAGACGCTGTTGGCATGAATGCCGCCCACCCTGGCGGCCGCCAGAAAGACATAAGCCGGCTTTTCCCCGGCAAAAAAAGCGCGCACCGCCGCCTGATCCCGCAAATCCAGCTCCGCGCGCGAACGGACCACCACATTCACGGCCCCCATAGCCCGCAAGGCGCGGCAAACGGCCGAGCCGACCAGCCCCCGGTGCCCGGCCACATATATTTTCCGCTCCAGATCCATAAAAAAACCTCCGCCGCTCTATTCCTCGTGCGCCAGGGATCTGAAACCGGCTCCCTCCAGCGTATGGTCGCGCAGAGCCAGATGCAGATCCTCCCGCGTCATTTCACTTACCATGTCCGCGAAAGAAATGCGGGGCGCCCAGCCCAGAAGCCGCGCGGCCTTGGAGGGATCCCCCAGCAGTGTTTCCACCTCCGCGGGGCGGAAATAGCGCCTGTCCACCCTTACAATGGTCAGACCGGGGCAAAGGCTGCCGGACGCTTTCCCCCGCACCGCCTCCGCATACTTTTCGCGATCGATGGAGGCTATGCTCCCGGTTTCCTCCAGGCCCTCTCCCTTCCATTCCAAGGATATTCCCAACCCGGAGGCGGCGGCATTGACGAAATCCCGCACGGAGCACTGCCGCCCGGTGGCGATGACAAAATCATCCGGAAGCGGCTGTTGCAGCATAAGCCACTGCATCTCGACGTAATCTCTGGCATGTCCCCAGTCGCGCAGGGAGTTCAGGTTACCCAGGTACAGGCAGTCCGCCAGCCCCAGGGCAATGCGGGCCAGACCGCGCGTGATCTTGCGCGTCACAAAAGTTTCGCCGCGCAGAGGGGATTCATGGTTGAAAAGTATGCCGTTGCAGGCGTAAAGGCCGTAAGCCTCGCGGTAATTGACGGTAATCCAGTAGGCGTACAGTTTGGCGCAGGCATAGGGGGAACGCGGATGGAAAGGAGTGCTTTCCTTCTGCGGAATCTCGCGCACCAGTCCGAAAAGCTCCGAAGTGGAAGCCTGGTAGAATCTGGCCGTCTTTTCCAGGCCGAGGATGCGCACCGCCTCCAGCAGGCGCAGGGCTCCCAGGCCGTCCACGTCGGCCGTATACTCCGGGGAATCGAAAGAAACCTGCACATGGCTCTGGGCCGCCAGATTGTAAATCTCGTCCGGCTGCACCTCCTGCACAATGCGGATGAGGTTGGTGGAGTCGGTCATATCCCCGTAATGCAGGATAAAACTGCGCTTTTCCCGGTGCGGCCCCTGGTACAGATGATCAATGCGGTCGGTGTTGAACATGGAGGAGCGGCGTTTTATCCCGTGCACCTCATAGCCTTTTTTCAGCAGCAATTCCGTAAGATATGCCCCATCCTGGCCTGTGACGCCGCTTATCAGAGCCTTTTTCCCCACCTGCTTCCCCCCGGAAAACAAAATCGAAGCCTTCCACAACGCGGAACATCTTACAGCATGCCCCGCCGGAGTCAAGGCGCTCCCGGCCCTTGACAAGGCGGAAGATGACATTTACAAGCACTCGCATATGGGGGGAGGCCAAACGGCCGCCCCAGGGAAACCGGTGCGAATCCGGTACGGACCCGCCGCCGTAATCGGGGACGAAATCCGCACGAAGTCACTGTCCGCCAAGGATGGGAAGGCGCGGAAAGTAGAGTGATCCGGGAGTCGGAAGACCGCCATATTTATACCGAATGCCGGCTTACGAGGATTTTTGAGCCAGGCTTTTTCCGGAAAAACGGGTTCTTGCGCGGAAAGTCCGCGGGGGAACCTTCTTTTTTTGCCGGGCTGGCGTTTTTCAGCCTCTTCCGCCGTTGCATCCAAAACCCCCGGAGGTTGAGATGAGAAAGTCGCTGCTTTTTTTTCTGTCCTTAAGCATACTGAACGCTCCCCACGTTCTGGCCGCCACCGAGGTGACCTTGGAGGAGATTGTGGTTTCCGCCAATAAAATCGCCACCCCGGCCGCCCAGACCAGCACCACGGTGAACCTGACCGACAAGGAGGAACTGGAGACGGCCCAGCGCCATACCCTGGAGGAAGCCGTCACCCAGCTCCCCGGCGTTTATTCCGTCACTCCCGGCCAACCCGTCTCCCCCAACAGAATCTTCATTCGGGGAGCCCCCAACCGCTTCAGCCAGATCCGCTACAATGATTTCCCCCTGCGCGATCCTTCGTCCCTGAACAACGATTTCGGCTCTTTCCAGAATTCCCTGCTTCTGCCTCCGGGCGGAGTGGAGCGCATTGAAGTTCTCAAGGGGGCGCAGAGCACTCTTTACGGCAGTAGCGCCGTGGGCGGAGTAATCAGCATCTTTCCGGAAAAAACCTGGGAATCAGGCTTCCACGGCAATTTCCGCGGCGCCTGGGGAACCTACGGCGCGGTGGAAATGGGCGCGGATTTTTCCTACGGCGACGAAAAGTATTACCTCCGCGCTTCTCCCATGTACACCTCTTCCGAGGGCTTTCCGGATATACCCTACCAGAGGCAGGCCCTGGCGCTGGGCGCGGGCGCGCGGCTCTCCCCGGCGGACAGCCTGGAACTTGACGTCTACCACACGGCCGGCAGCCAGGACAACGCCTCTTCGCCCTCCTGGGACGCCGCCCTGGGGAAGATAATCCCGCAAAGTCCGCAGGACGGGCGAATAGACTCCGACTACACCCTGGCCGGGCTCACCTACAAGCGCAGCTTCGGCGACTCCTGGGAAGCGCGCCTGAAAGGCTCCTACAGTTCCGGTAACCGGGAATACATAGATCCTCTTTATGGGGATTCAGCCTATAAAAGCGACCTTTATTACACGGAAATGCTCCATTCCCTCACTCCCCTGGAATTCCTCACCCTTATCGCCGGGGCCGACTACGAGGGCATGTCCGCCGAAATGGATAACTCTTATGACAGCGTGGATAAATTCTTCAACAGCGGCTCCTTCTTCGCCAAGGCTGTCCTGAGCTTTTTCGAGCAGCGCCTGAATTTTGATCTGGGCGGGCGCTACAATCTCTACGACCATTTTGACGGGGCCTTTGTCTACAATCTGGGGGCGGCCTACGCCTTTGACTTCGGGCTGCGCCTTTACGCCAATACCGGCACCGGCTACAGGACGCCCTCCGTTTACGAAATGTATGGAGAAACTTATAATTTCCTGGGTCAAAAAGTCCATATCGGCAACACGAAACTTGACCCGGAATCCTCGCGTTCCTATGAAGCCGGGCTGGAGCAGAAACTGCTGGACGATAAAATCAGCCTGGGCGCGGCCTGGTTCCATACGGAAATTGAGGACATGATCACAATGAACTATACTCTCCTCAGCCCTTATTACAATGTTCCGGGGAAAACCAGAAACAAGGGCTTTGAATTCAGCGCCGGCCTGGCCCCGCACGAGAAGATCCGGATCCATCTCGCTTACCTCACTCTGAAAGCGGAAGAGAAAACGCCGGGCGGCTGGAGCGAAGCCCTTTCCACCCCCGAGAACCGCTTCACCGGCACTCTGCTGCTTTACCCCTTTTCCGGCCTCTCCCTGGCCTTTACCGGGCGCTGGCAGGATAAAACCAGGATCAATGTCTACGACAGCTTCTACAACGCGCTGGAGATGCGGGAGAGCGGCTTTTTCACCCTGGATCTGGCCGCCGCCTACGCCCTCGACGAAAATGTGACCTTTTTCGGCAAGGTCAACAACGCGCTGGACAAAAAATACACTCTGGACGCCTACGCCATGCCCGGCGTGACCTGCAGCCTGGGCCTGAAGGTCGGGTTCTGATGCCGGAAAAGCTCCGCCTGCCGCCGCGCCCGGCCGCCCTCGCGGCGCTCCTGCTTCTGCTCCTCCTCCGGCCCGTTCCGGCGCGGGGGTATGCGCGGATTATAACCCTAGGCGCGCCGGCGGTGGAGATCGTCTTTGCCCTGGGGCTGGGCGAGGCCGTCATAGCCAGAGGAAAATGGGATCTCTGGCCTCCGGCGGCCCGCGCCCTGCCCCAGGTGGGGACGGCTTCCCAGCTCAACCTGGAGCTCATCCTCAGCCTGAAGCCGGATCTGCTGGTGGCGGACAGGAGCTTCGCCGGCGCGGCCGGAAGGCTCGCCGGCCGCTCTATACCCGTCTTCACCTTCAGCGCCTACAATACCCAGGAGGTCATTCCGGCGGTGCTCCTGCTGGCCGAAAAACTGGGCCGGGAGGAGCGCGGGCGGGAGCTGGCCGCGGAACTGGCCTCCATGCTGGAACTGGCGGAACGGCGCCTCGCTCCCCTCCCCCCGGAAAAGCGGCCCGGCGTGCTGGCCCTGGCCGGCACGCGCGCCTATTATTCCTTTTCAGATCGCAGCGGCTGGCGCTTTGTGGAATTTTCCGGCGGACGCAACCTCTGCGCGGACTGGGAGAGCGCTTTTCCCTCAATCACGCCGGAATGGCTGGCCGCGGCCAGGCCGGATTTCGTGCTGCTCTATCCTTACCGCACGGATTACGCCGAGGATGAAAGGGAAGCTTTTCTGCGAAAAACCTGGGAAGAAACGCGCTCCGGAGGACATCTCTCCAAAGTGGAGGCCGTGCGCCAAGGCAGGCTCGTCGTGCTGGACGATCTCCTGACCTTCGGCCTGCGCTCCGTGCCGGGGGTATTGTTCCTCTCCAAAAAACTGCACCCGGAACTGTTCGCGGACCTGGACGCGGAAGCCCTGCACCGGGAATTTCTGCTGAAATACTTTGCCTACAGTCCCCGGGGGGGGCATATTTATCCCGGCTTCGAGCCCCGGAGGGAGACATGCGCCCCCTGAGCGGGTGCGGGCCTTGGGCCGGAATGCTTCTGGCCCTGTTCGCCTGCCTTTTCTGGGCCCTGAGCACCGGACTTCCGGATTTCGGCCCGACGGCTCTGGGAGACACGCTGTTCCGCATCCTGAGCGGGAGCGAGCCCGAACCCGCGAGCCGGACTGTTTTTCTGGAACTGCGCCTGCCCAGAGCGGCCCTGGCCGTCCTGGCCGGCTCCGGGCTGGCTCTGGCCGGGGCCGGAGCGCAGGCCGTGCTCTCCAATCCCCTGGTTTCGCCGTCAGTGCTGGGACTCAGCGCCGGAGCCTCCTTCGGGGCCGGGCTGGTCATACTCCACGGCGGGGAGCTTTACCGACGGGCCGGAATCAGCCTGCTCATGGGCGCGGCCTTCGCCCTGGCCATGCTGGCCGTCCTGCTCACCTGCGCCCTGGCCGCCCTGCGGCGAGGCTCCAGAGAAACCATTATCCTGGCCGGCATCGCGGTCAGCTACATTTTCTCCGCCGGGACGATCTTTCTGCAATACCTGGCCCCGTACCAGGATTTGAAAAGCATGGTCTTCTGGAGCGTGGGGAGCCTGTGGGAGGCCACGCCCGAAGCCTGCGCCGTCCTCTGCCCTCTGCTGTTCGGCGCGGCTCTGCTCCTGCTCCGTCTGGCCCCGGCCCTGAACGCCCTGGCTCTGGGGGAGGAAAGCGCCGCCGGGCTGGGCGTAAGGGTAAAGCGCCTGCGCTTTGCCACCCTGCTGCTCTGCGCCCTGCTCAGCGCCGGCATAGTTTCCTTTACCGGGCCCATCGGCTTTGTGGGCCTGATGTCCCCCCACCTGGCCAGGCTGCTGCTGGGAGAAGACAATCGCCGCCTCCTGCCGGGAGCCATGCTTCTGGGGGCCTTACTCCTGCTGGGGGCGGATACGGCGGCCCGCGCCCTCTTCTGGCCGGAGGAAATACCCGTGGGCATAATGACCTCCATGATCGGCGGACCCTTTTTCCTCTTCCTGCTCCTGCGCGGCAAAAGAGACGGGGCAAGATGAGCCTGCTGGCGAAAAATCTGCGTTTCGGCCACAAAAACGGCCCGGATTTTGAAGGGATTTCCCTGGAGATGGCGCCGGGGAGCCTGGGCGCCCTGCTCGGCCCCAACGGCGCGGGCAAAAGCACCCTGCTGCGCGTTCTGGCCGGGCTGCATCCTCTGCGGGGAGGGCGCCTCAGCCATGCCGGGCGGGATCTCACACGGCTCTCCCGGAGGGAAACGGCGCTCCGCATCGCCTATGTGCCGCAGACGACTCCGGAAACCTCCCTGACGGTTTACGAAACCCTGCTTCTGGGCAGAACTCCGCACATGCGTTTTTCCCCCTCAAAAAGGGACAGGGCCGCGGTGGAAGCGGCCCTGGAGCGCCTGGAACTGACGGCCTGGCGCGACCGGCCCCTGCCTGAGCTTTCCGGAGGGGAGCGCCGCAAGGTCCTGCTGGGTCTGGCTCTGGCCCAGGAAACGGCTGTCCTGCTTCTGGACGAGCCCGCGGGCAGCCTGGATTTACGCCGCCAGATGGAAATTTACGCTCTTTTGCGCTCCCTGTGCCGGGAAGAAGGGAAAATCGTCCTGGTCTGCGAACACGATCTCAACCTGGCGGGGCGCTACTCCGGGCAGGTCGCGGTGCTGCACCAGGGGGGGATCAAAGCCTCGGGCTCCCCCCTGGAGACGCTGAAACCGGAGCTTCTGGACGAGGTTTACGGCATCAGGGCGCTTGTGCGGGATATGGAGGAAGAAGGCCGCGCCTACCCTCACATAGTCAGCCTTGAACCGTCTAAAGCATTTTAACTTTAAGACGCTCACTTCGGCGCTTGACGGCGAAACGAGTTCCGCCCGCGCCTTCGTGGCGGGCGCCCGCTTGCGCGGCCGCCGGAGCATTTCGGCAAGACAAGCTCATTGCCTTTGTAGCGAAAAAGCACTACGTTTGGGATAGAGGTTTTTACTATGAATACCATCCAACAGACCGTCATAATACCGGCTGACCGGCGTTTGCGGCTTGACTTGGCTTTGCCGGACAGCATCCCGGCAGGGCAGGCTGAGATGTTGGTCGTTCTGTCACCGTCCCGAACCATGAAAAGCGGAAAATCGCTCTTGCGCTTTGCCGGGTGCCTCGCGGAGAGCAAAACATTCGCGGGCGACCCTGTCGCCGTGCAGAAGGCTTTGCGGGATGAATGGTAAACTGCTGCTTGATACCAACATTATTCTTGGTATATTCAGGGGAAGCCCTTCAATAACCCGCGCTCTTGAAGCTCACGCGGACGCAGACATGTGCGTGAGCGTATTGACAAAAATGGAGCTTCTATCTTTCCACAGCCTTACGCCGGAGGAAGAAGCGTTTATAATGGATTTGTTGAGCGACGTTACCATCATCCCCCTCAATCCTGATGTTGAGGAAACCGCCATACGCTTGCGCCGGGCCACCCACCGCAAAATGCCCGATGCGATTGTGGCCGCTTCCGCTGTAGTTGCCGGTGCGGTTCTCGTTACCTGTGACCGTGAACTCGCGGCAACAAGTTTTCCCGAACTTATCACATTCAACCCGGAGGAGGCTATGCATGGCGATAAATGACCCAATTCATGTCGTCTGGGACAATTCGAATATTTGGTTGTGGGCATCATGCAATCTTTGCGAAAGCAAAGAAGGCAAGGCTGCGCGTTATGCGTTGCGTCTTCATTTTTCTAATCTTCATGATCTTGTAACCAAGGGAAGACCCATTGTAACAAGAAAATTAGCTGGCTCAGTTCCCCCAGAATGCGACAATTTATGGGAAAATGCTAAAAAACTTGGATATGACACTAGTTTGCTGGCACGTGTACCCTCTACTGATGGTATGCAAGAGCAAGCTGTTGATGAGCTTTTACATCTTTCCATTGCAAATGCTGTTCTTGATAATGAACCGCCTCAAACTCTTGTATTGTTAACCGGCGATGGAAAAATAACTCCTACGGGAACGAGTTTTCCTATGCAGGTTATGAGGGCTGTAAAAAAAGGATGGGATATCGAAGTCTATGCATGGGACAAGACAGTAAATAAAGATTTTCTTGATATTCAGGCGCAGTACCCCAAGCAAGTGAATGTATTTACTCTAGATGGGCACTACAGCCAACTTACGTTCCTTGTCGAGAAAGACAGCTTCCTAAACGGAAGCACCGTCCATGTTCAAAAGAGAAATTCTCAGAAGCTCCCTGCACGATAATAATAGCTGTCACCTTGGCTAGGCAAGACTATGCTCAAACTACCCTCTTAGAGCATTTTGACTTTCATTTTATATATCCACAGGAGTTAAACCAGCCCTGGGCATCGCTCGCCGATACCATATCCTCCTTTCAGGATAAAATCACAGCCGGCTCCGCACGGCCTCGGCGAGTTCCGCGAAAACATCCTGGATCATGATGACGCCCAGGGTACGCGCCCCTTCCCTGACCACGGCATAGCTCCGTCCTTTTTTCACAAACTTGTCCATGACGGCCGGGATGGACATATCCGGGGCCAGCACGGTATATTCGCTGTCCATGATCTCGGTCACCCTGGTGGCCGCGCCCAGCTTGCAGGCCAGATGAAAAAGCTCCTCAAAGCCTCCCTCGCCCTCTTCCTTTTCCAGGCCGGACTGCTTGAGTATGGCCTGCATGAAACGTATGGTGTCCCAGATGGAAACCGCCCCCAGGAGATTGCATCCATCAAACACCAGGGCGCAGAGGCAGCCGTTGCCGCTCCTGACACATTCCAGAAGCTTGCGCATGACTTCCACCAGAGAATCGTCGTTCCTCACCCGCACATAATCCTCCCGCACCATATCCCAGGCCCGCTTCCGTCTCAGCATGGCAGTACCTCGCTTTAGGCCGTCTTCCGCCGCTTCTTCCGTTTCATTACGTCGGGAAAAGCCAGATTCAGCACATCCTGCAAAACGGAGGCAAAGTGAATCCGGATCTGCCCGCGCAGTTCTTCCGGAATATCTTCCAGATCCTTGTCGTTCTGCCGTGGGATCACCACGTTCTTCAGGCCCCTGCCCACAGCGGCCAGAATCTTTTCCTTTATGCCGCCCACGGGCAGGATATTGCCCCGCAGGGTGATCTCGCCGGTCATGCAGAGATCGGCGGCCACAGGGACTCCGCCGAGAGCGGAAATCAGGGCCGTGGCCAGGGTGACTCCGGCGGAGGGGCCGTCTTTGGGCGTGGCCCCGGCCGGCACATGGATGTGGATATCATATTTTTCAGTGAAATCCGGCGGGATGCCCAAGGCTCCGGCATGGCCGCGCGCGTAGCTTATGGCCGCCTGAGCGCTCTCCTTCATTACCTCGCCCAACTGTCCGGTCAGAATGACGGCGCCTTTTCCAGGCATTATGCTGGCCTCAATGTGCAGTATTTCCCCGCCCACCGGCGTCCAGGCCAGACCCAGGGCCACTCCGGGCTGCAAAACGGCGTCCAGCTCCTCGTCCAGGAAACGCGGCGCTCCCAGCAGGGCATGCGCCGCATCCTCGTCCACCACAAAGGGAGGAGCGACGCCCTCGGCCTTCTTGCGGGCCAGCTTGCGGCAGATGGAGCCAATCTCGCGCTCCAGATTGCGCAATCCGGCCTCCCTGGTGTATTCCCGGACCAGCAGTTCCAGCACCCGGTCGTCCAGCGGACGCAGATCCTTCTTTTTCAGCCCGTTTTCCTCGACCTGGCGCGGGGCCAGATAACGCCGGGCAATGGCGATTTTTTCCTGCATGGTATAGCCTGAAAGGGAGATCACCTCCATGCGGTCGCGCAGGGGGCCGGGAATGGTATCCAGGGTGTTGGCCGTGCAGATGAACATGACCCGGGAAAGATCAAAGGGCAGGTTGATGTAGTGATCCGTGAAGGAAAAATTCTGTTCCGGATCCAGAACCTCCAGAAGGGCGGAAGAGGGATCGCCCCGGAAATCGGCGCCGATTTTGTCCACTTCATCCAGCATGAGCAGAGGGTTGCGCGTGCCGGCCTGCTTCCTGGCCTGGATGATGCGCCCCGGCATGGCCCCCACATAGGTGCGGCGATGCCCGCGTATTTCCGCCTCGTCATGCATGCCGCCCAGGGACATGCGGAAAAATTTGCGGCCCATGGCCCTGGCGATGGAGCGGCCCAGAGAAGTCTTGCCCACGCCGGGTGGGCCCACAAAACAAAGAATAGGTCCCTTGGATCCGGGATTGAGCTTGCGCACGGACAAAAACTCCAGGATGCGATCCTTGACTTTATCCAAGCCGTAGTGATCCTCGTTCAAAATGTCCTTGGCCTTTTTTATATCCAGCACATCCCGGGAAAATTTGCTCCAGGGCAGATCGGCCAGCCACTCCAGGTAAGTGCGCAGCACCGAGGATTCCGAAGAATCGCCGTGCATGCCCCCTAGGCGCTTTAACTGCTTGTCCGCCTCCTTCCGTATATCCGGCGGAAGCTTGGCCTTGTCCAGAGCCTCGCGCAGCTCGTCCAGATCTCCGCCCTCCGTGTTGTTGTCGCCCAGAATGCCGCGAATGGCCCTGATCTGTTCCCGCAGATAATAGTCACGCTGCGCCTTGTTCATGCCCTCTCTGGCGCTGTCCTGTATCTTCACCTGGATGGAAGCCAGTTCTTCCTCCTTGCCCAGATGCCTGTTCACCAGCTCAAGACGCCGGATGGGATCGAGGGTTTCCAGTATCTCCTGAAACTCGCTGATTTTCAGACGCAGATTGGAGGCTATGATATCCGCCAGCCTCCCCGGATGATCCACCCCGGCCAGCAAGGCGCTGATTTCCGGGTTGCCGAGGCCGCGCATGCCGAGAATTTTTTCGCTCAGGCTGCGGGCGGCGCGCATCATGGCCTCCACTTCCAGGCCGTCCGGATGCTCCGCCAGCTCGGGGGTCAATTCGGTCACAGCTTCCAGGTAGCCGCCGTTATCCGTAATCTCCACGGCCCTGGCCCTGCTGATGCCCTGCACCAGCACCTTCATGCGCTCGTCCGGCATCTTGAGCATGCGCATAACCGTGACCACCGTGCCTATGCGATGCAGATCCTGAGCCTTGGGATGCTCCACGGATTCATCCTTCTGGGTCAGAATAAGCAGGTAACGGTTGCCGCTCAGAGCCGCGTCCACGGCCTGGGTGGAAGACTTGCGCCCCACAAAGAGCGGCAGCAGCATGTAATTGAAAATCACCACATCCCGCACGGGCAGCACGGGCAGCACGCGCGGAATATCAGGCAGCGCGCTCAACTGGTCGGCACTGTCGCGGAAAGGCACGTCCGGCACATTCCCGGCCGTCCCGGCTGTTCCCTCCCCGCCGGGAGAGGCCTCCTCCGCCTTTATCTCCACCCGCTCTCCGGATTGAACCTCCGGCGGCGCGGGATTCACGCCTTCAAGAATATCCTTGGGATCCTGTTCGCTCATCAAAACTTCCTTTATGGTCTGAAGCCTCTACCTTCAGGGAAATTACCGCCTGACGCCCGGCGAAGTCGGGCACTGCCCTTCCGGTAACCCTTCCCTGATCAGAGAGGGGAATAATCCTGATCCGCTCAAAGATCATGTTACCAGAATAAACACTATATCATATTGTTCAATAGAAGGGGAAAAAATTTGTGAGCGCAGGCGCCCAAAATTCCTGAAGCGGATTTAAGCGAGCAGGCTGCGGCTTTCCGCGTCGGCGACAATAATATGATCCAGAAAACGCAGGCCGACGCTTCCGGCGGCCTGCCGGAGCCTGGCGGTCATTTCCAGATCCGCCGCCGAAGCTGTCGGGACCCCGCCGGGATGATTGTGCACCAGAATAAAGCCTGAAGCCTTCAGCAGCAAGGCCCTTTCCAATATATCCCTGGGACGGACGCCGGCCTGATCCACCGAGCCCGCGGCGATCCGCTCCCAGGCCAGAAGATGGTTCCGGGCGTCCACAAAAGCCGCCCACACCGTTTCATGGTCGTGCCCGGCAAGGCGCGTTCGGGCCATTTCCGCCACCGCCGCGGGAGAGGCGAGGGTTTCGCGCCGGCGCAGGGGAGATTCCGCGTAACGGGCCAGCACCTCGCGCAACAAAAGCCAGAAGGAGCTCAGGGCCGGGCCGAAGCCGGCCACCCCCTCAAGCTCGGCCGGCTTCGCGTCCAGCACCCCCCTGAAGGATTGAAAACGCGCCAGAAGATCCTTGGCCAGAGCCTTGGTATCCCTGCGCGCCAGCACTTTGCCCAGCAGAAGCTCAAGTATCTCGTAATCCGGCAGTTCTTCCGGATTTTTTTGCAGCCTTTGGCGCAGACGGGCGCGGTGCCCGTGGTAGTGCATCCCGGCGCTCTCTTTCAGCGGCTCCCTCATCAAGAATTCCTCCGCGGCCAAAGGCTCCGCCTTTCAGTCAAAATCCGCCAGAATTGCCCCCACATGCACCCGGCCCAGAACAGTCCTGGCCAGCCGGCCGCGAATACGCCAGATCGCGTCGTGCAGCTCGCCGGAATTGATGCCGTTACGGGTGGCGGTATAGGCTTCGATAAAGGCGGCCAGATTGTCGCAGGCCTTCAAAAGCTCTCCGTCCTTGGGATCATGCCTGTCCGCGTTGAAGTTCTCCTGCAACTCCGCGAAGCTCCCCACCCGCCTGACCTTGCCGTCCTCCCGGATACATTCGTAAAACTCCGAACCCACTCCCAGACCGAGGTAATATCCCAGACGATCCGTCAGCTCCTGGTAGCCCTCCAGGCGCAAGGGCTCAAAAACCCGGCGCTGGAGCTCCTCTTCCTCGTAGGCGCGGATCAGAACGCCCAGATCGTCCACGGATTTTTTTACCGGCGAAATTATGTCGCGGGTGAGCAGTTCCGGCAGATCGTGAAAGAGGGCGCAGAAAAAATTGTTGACGCGCCGGGCCTTCCCCGCCTCCACGGCCAGACTGAAAAAATAGGCGTAGCAGGCCACAAAGAACATATGGCCCATGACCGAGGTTTCCGGAATGCGCGGCACCTGCGACCAACGCTTCTGAAAGCGCAACTGTCCGCAGAGTCTGGCAAAACTCCCCAAAGCGCTCTTTTCCTCCCCGATTATGGCCGGGAAACCGGCCAAATCCCTGTGCCTGTCCAGCTTGTTTTTAAAATCTTCAATTATATCCGGAAGCTCCGGATCAAAACTGTTCATAGCGCTCAAAATGCCGAGTTCCCAGCCGCTGGCGTAAGTATGCGCCGCGTCCAGGATACGCGCGGCCAGATCCTCCTGACCCGGGGGCGGGGATAAATCCCGGCCGGGCTTCAGGGCGGGGCGGCGCAGGTAGGAGACGCAGCGGCGCCAGAAATCCTCGCCCAAATCTCCCAGAAGAGGCTCAAGCTCTCCCAGCACCCACTCGGCAAGGCGGCTGTAATGCTCGGGATTCTGCCGGATGCGGTAAAAAACCGGAGGCTTGATGTCGGTGATGACCAGACGCAGAAAATAATCGAACATGGCGCGCTCGATGACTTCCTGCTCCAGCTCCAGGCGAGCGGGCAAAGACAGGGGGGCGGCGTTGAGGCGGCACAGAATCCAGGCGACGATCATTTTGTGGGCCTGCTTGTCGGCTTCAATAAATTCCATGGGCCGCAGCTTGTCGTTCCAGCGCTTCATGTAGGCGCCGCTGAAAACGAACTGCAACAGGCTCTTGCGGATATTCGCCATATTCCCTCTCGCGGACTTCATTCGGGCCCGCGCCCTGTTACATCACAGGAGCCCGGACTTGGCAATAAAATCTTGGCGGCGGCCCCGCATTTCTTATTGACAAGGCGGAAATAAACTTTTAGGTAATTTTCCTCCAAAGGAGTGCTTTGCATGAAAACATTCAGCCCCACCCCCGCAGACATTCAGCGCGACTGGTTTGTGGTGGACGCCGAAAACAAAATTCTCGGCCGCCTGGCTTCCCAGCTCGCCCACCGCCTCAGAGGAAAGCACAAGCCCGAATTCGCTCCGCATATGGATAACGGCGATTTTATCATTGTCATAAATTGTGAGAAAATTGCGGTTACAGGTAAAAAGCCGATCCAGAAAAGCTATTTCCGCCATTCCGGACATCCGGGGGGGATCAAGGAAATCAGTCTGGGGAAACTGCTCGCCAAAAAGCCGGAGAACGTGCTCATCTCCGCGGTGCGCGGCATGTTGCCCAAAAATCGCCTGGGCCGCGCCATGTTGACCAAACTTAAAGTCTACGCGGGCCGGGCGCATCCGCATGAAGCGCAGCAGCCCAAAACCCTGGAATTACCCTATTAAGCGTCTGGAGAATAAAACAGCATGTCCGCAGATTTCAATTACGGCACCGGCCGCCGCAAAAACGCCACCGCCCGCGCCCGCCTGTACAGCGGCAACGGCGGCATCCAGATCAACGGCCGTCCCATTGAAGCCTACTTTCCCCGGAAAACCCTGCAGATGATCGTGCGCCAGCCCCTGGTGCTCACCCGCCTTCTGGACAAAATCGACGTCAAGGTCACGGTGCAGGGCGGAGGAACCAGCGGTCAGGCCGAGGCCGTGCGCCACGGCATTGCCCGGGCCTTGCTGGAGGCGGATATCAGCCTGCGCCCGCAGTTGAAGAAAGCCGGGCTTCTGACCCGCGACGCGCGGAAGAAAGAGCGTAAGAAGTATGGCCTGCGCTCCGCCCGGGCCCGTTACCAGTATTCCAAGCGTTAATCCCGGCCAATCGCTCCCGTCCTGGCGAAAAAGGCCACAGCTTGTTGTTCGCGCATAGAAGAAACGGAAGAAACGTCCTCTTTTTCGCTTCGCTGCTGCTTTGTCTCGCCATATCTTCCCCTGTCTGGAGCGCGCAGAGAACGCCGGAAAAAATCCACCGCCTGTCCATGAGCGGCTCCTATCCGGATACGCACCCGCTGGTGCTGGAGGTTCTTTTACCCTGGGCCGAAGAAATCAGGGAAAAGACTCAGGGCCGGGTGGTGATCACCTACTATAATCCGGATCTGCTCTTTCCGGAAAAAACGCATTTCGGGGCCGTGCGCCAGGGAAACCTGGCTTTGGGGCAGCAGTTCTGCGGGCGCAGCCCGGAGACCTTCGTCCTCAACTCCATCCTGGGCGTGCCCGCCGGATTGGGCAGCAGCGGCTCGGCCTCGGCGGCCATTCTGCGCCTGTATAAAAGCCAGCCGGAAATGCAGCGGGAATACTCCGCCATAAAATTGCTGACTCTGTACGCCGCGCCGCCTTTCCAACTGCACAGCCTTTTCCCTCTGGAGAGCCCGGAAGACCTGCGGGGCAAAAGGATACTCTGCTCCGACTCCTCCCTGGCCGCGATGCTCTCCGCCGCCGGAGCCATACCGCTTCTGCTTCCGGAAGCCTCCTGGGCGGAAAGCTTTTCCGGCCTGGAAGCCCAGGGAGCCTTGCTGTCCTTTGATCTGTTCAGCCTGTACAACCTGGATCGCCTGCCCCTGACCCGGAGCATAATCCTGAACATCTCGACGGAGGCCGGCTGGCTCGGCATGAATAAATCCGCCTGGGAAAGCCTGCCCAGAAACCTCCGCCAGATTATCGAAAGCTCCTCCGGCGACGGCTTGTCCCAAAGGATGGCTCAGGCCCTGGATAAAGCCGCCGGAGCCAATCGCGGGCTGCTGGCGGAGCGCGGCCTGCTCATGAGAGCGCCGGACGAGGAAGAAAGACGGCGCTGGCTGGAGAGCCTGGAGCCGGCGGCCAGGTCCGGCTGGCTGGAGCGTATGCGGACCGCAAGAATAGGCAACGCGGAAAAAATACTGGAAAGATTTATGACTTTCTGCCGGGAGAGCGAGAGCGCGGGCTTGTAAAAAATCTCCGGAATGAAAACTGAATTGAAGCATTATGTATGACATCGCCATTATCGGTCTGGGACCAGCCGGCGCGACACTAGCGCGCTTGTTGGATAAAAGATATACTGTTATCGCGATTGACAAAAAGAAATCCAAAGCCGGTAAATGCTGCGGAGGTTTGTTATCGCCGGATGCGCAAAGAGCCCTTGCGCGGTTCAACATCTGCCTGCAAAAAGACGTTCTGGTTGATCCTCAAATATTTTCCGTCCGGGTTATGGACCTCGATAATCATATCGAGGCCTTTTATCAGAGATTCTACATAAACATGAACAGAGCCAAATTCGACGATTTCCTGATTTCTTTAATTCCGGACAGGGTGGAGACATGCTATAATACTGTCTGCACGAGAATAGACAAGGAAGATTATACGTCATACAGCATGGAACTCAAAACAAATGGCGTGACACGGACTGAAACGGCAAAAATTATTATTGGAGCGGATGGAGCAAATTCCATCGTCAGGAATACATTTTACGGAAACCATAAAATACATAGATATATATCCATCCAGGAATGGTATGAAGACAGGACGAATTCACCATCCTATTCCTGTATCTTTGACAAGGAAATAACGGATTCGTATTGCTGGGCGATATCGAAAGATCAGTATTTCGTTCTTGGAGGGGCCTTTCCGGTAAAGGACAGCGGCCGGAGCTTTGAAGCGCTCAGGGAGAAAATCAAAAAAAGCGGGATTTCCTTTGGAAAAGCGGTGAAACGGGAAGGATGTTTTGTCTGTGTCAATAAAAGGCTCACGGGCACATGTACGGGAAAAAACGGGGCTTATCTGGCAGGGGAGGCGGCGGGCATGATCAGCCCGAGTTCCCTGGAAGGCATCAGCTACGCAATGGAGAGCGCAAGAAAACTGGCGGAGGCGATAAACGAAAATCTTCAGGATGTCGGACGCAGATATTTTATGGGTACCTTGGGAATAAGGATCAAAATCATATTCAAGATCATGAAGATGCTGTTTATTTCCAACAGGATTTTACGGAAAATCATCATGAAGAGCGGAGTAAAAACAATCAGGGCGTTTTAGAATGTTGGCACACTATATGCATTTTATATGGAAATTTATGCCTACAGGGAGATCAGGTTAAAACGCACTTTTTTGTGTTTTACCTGAGTTGATATGTCAGTATCGTCTGAAGACGTGGGCTTCTCCAGGAGAGAAAAATCATGAGTATAGAGATAAATTTACAATCGTTTGACGTTGTTCAACGTCTAATACAGAGTGCAAAAACACAAGCTGCCAAAGCATATGCAAATGAGATATCCAGTGCTGAAAATTTATTTCAGCAGCCTGCCGTGACTGTTAAAATATCCACAACCGCCTGCAGACTTTCCAGCGCTCACACTAAACTTGCAATGTGTTCTCAAAATGCCATAGACGAAGCACAGCGTCGCCTGAACGAAGGGCAGGTTGTAGAACGGTTAGCGCTCACTGAAGATAATAAAAAGCTATATGACGAACTTGGACAGGAAATGAAAAAATGTAACTCATATTCAACTGAAGGATTGGAGCAGTTAAACAATTTGTCCAGGATGCGGCAACAGCTTCTTCAGCACGGCTGGGATGGACCTATGA
Organism: Deltaproteobacteria bacterium; assembly: GCA_031275645.1. Lineage (GTDB taxonomy): Bacteria > Desulfobacterota > Desulfovibrionia > Desulfovibrionales > Desulfovibrionaceae > WRHT01. Next base: position 494 of record JAISOL010000001.1, on the reverse strand, counting down.
CACGAGAACAACTTATGTTTGAAGCCGAAGTTGATGATGCAATACACTCACTGAATGCCATCAACGGTGCTTATGATGAACTGGATGCATGCACATTTGCTCTATATGATGAGATTGAAGATCTGGAAAGAGCTGCAAGAGAATGGGCGGAAAAACAACCTGACCCAGCGCGCTGGGCTGAGAATGGGCTAACCATGCCGAGGCGTCCAAAAGGCGTAAATACTTGGGGATTACCTGAAATGGCCGCTGTAGCCGGTATTGATCCACAAGAGATGCGGACTGTTGCCCAAGAATATGCTAAGATTATGAATGGTTCAGAAGTTTTCGATGCTATGGAAAAATTTGTTAGTGACAGATTTGCTGCGTTATAGTTATAGCCTGCCTTCCCGGAAAAACCTAACAATGAATTGGGAAAATAGTAATAAAACCAGTAAAGTGGTGTAATCGAGGGTTGACTTTTCATCGTTATGTGATAGTGAAAACATAACGATGGA
>JAISOL010000026.1 GCA_031275645.1 Deltaproteobacteria bacterium | reverse complement strand
CTGCCCAACTACCTCACTTGGCGGCGCTTACATGAATGTCCCCTTATTTCACCTCAAGACTGGCTTCAGGCAATCATAAAAGGGAAAATACACACTAAACGCAACTAGAGCCAAAAATTAAGAAAGTTTTTACTACTCTTTTGTATCAAGCTTCGGGAAAGTTACGACAATTATGTGGCAAAAACCCAGGCGCCGCCTCGGGGTCCGGCCTTTTTGTCCGTTTTCAGCTTGTGGCCGGAATTATGGCATATTTTATGCTTAAACTCCGTATTTGCGGGTTTTGCGCCTTTCCGGCCCCGCCGTCCATATTCCATATCTTCCAAGCAAAGGATAATTTTATGTCCGCTGTCGATTGCTCTTTCATAATTCTCTGCTCCATGCTGGTCATGCTCATGACTCCGGCCCTGGCTCTGTTTTACGGCGGCCTGGTGCGTTCGCGCAATGTGCTTTCCACCACCATGCACAGCTTCAGCCTGCTCGGCCTGGTTTCCATTCTCTGGGCCGTCCTGGGGTTTTCACTGGCCTTCGGGCCGGACAGTCTGGGCCTCATAGGCGATCTCTCCCAATCTTTTCTGAACGGGGTGGGGAGCGGGCCTTCGCCTTACGCGGAAAGCATTCCGGCCGCCCTGTTCATGATCTTTCAGTGCATGTTCGCCGTGCTGACCGTGGCTCTGGTTTCCGGAGCCTATGCCGAGAGGATCCATTTTCCGGCCATGCTGCTTTTTTCCGCTCTCTGGCTGCTCCTGGTCTACGCGCCCATGGCGCACTGGGTCTGGGGCCGGGGGTGGCTGGCCAATCTGGGAGCCCTTGATTTCGCGGGCGGGACCGTGGTACACATGACTTCCGGCGCCGGCGCCCTGGCCGCAGCGCATGTGCTCGGGCCCAGGCTGGAACTGAAAGGGGGAGGAAAAAGCCCCATAGTGCCGCACAATCTGCCCATGACCCTGTTGGGTTGCGGGCTGCTCTGGTTCGGCTGGTTCGGCTTCAATTCCGGCAGCGCCCTATCCGCCGGGCCCCTGGCCGCCCACGCCCTGGTCGCCACGCATCTGGCCGCCGCCGCCGGCATTATCGGCTGGCTCGCGGTGGAATGGGTGTATTCTGGCAAGCCCACCACTCTGGGCGCGGCTTCCGGCGCTCTGGCCGGGCTGGTGGCGATTACGCCGGGAGCGGGATTTGTCGGTCTTCTGCCCGCTGTCGTTATCGGATTGTTTGGCGGCATGGTCTGCTACGGCGCGGTCATGCTCAAAATACGCCTGGGCTATGACGATGCCCTGGATGTGGTGGGCATACACGGCGCCGGCGGCACCTGGGGGTGCCTGGCCACCGGCCTTTTCGCCACGAGCGCCGTCAACGGGGTGGACGGGCTTTTCTTCGGCCAGGCCGGGCAGATGTGGCCGCAGCTTCTTTCCGTGCTGGCCGCCTGGGGATACGGCTATTTTGCCAGCCGTATCCTGCTTCTGTTTACGGATAAACTGATCGGCCTGCGCGTCCGTCCGGAGACGGAGCTGGCCGGGCTTGACATCAGCGAACACAATGAACGCGGCTATCAGATTTGAGTCAAGGAGATGCGCGCATGAAAAAAATCGAAGTCATCATCCGTCCGTCCAAGCTGGATGAAGTCAAGAACGCCCTCAACGATCTGGGAGTGCACGGCATGACCGTGACCGAGGTCAAGGGCTTCGGGCGGCAGCGGGGACACAGGGAAGTTTATCGCGGGGCCACCATTGAGGCGCACTTTCTGCCCAAGGTGAAGCTGGATATTCTGGTCAACAACGAGGGGCTGGACGACATAATCCGGGCGATTACGGCGGCGGCGCGCACCGGAGAGGTGGGCGACGGCAAAATATTCGTTCTGCCGGTGGATGACGTGGTGCGCATCCGCACCGACGAGCACGGCGAGGCCGCGGTCTAGAAGCGGCGAGGAGAATTTATGGCAAAGACTGGGGAGGGAATCGGGGCCGGGCTTCCGGAGGACGCGATCCTGGAGGCTCTGGTGCGGGAGGTCAGGGATTTCGTATGCCGTCACGGCCAGGGCCTGGCCCTGGTGGGAATCTCCGGCGGCGTGGACTCCGCCCTGGTAACGGCCCTGGCCGTGGAGGCTCTGGGGGCGGAACAGGTGCTGGGGGTGCTCATGCCCTCCCCCTACACCTCGCGCCTGAGCCTGGACGCCGCCGCGGCCCTGGCCGAAAATCTGGGGATCAAGACCCTCAGCATCCCCATAGAGCCAGTCATGCTGGCCTTCTCTTCTTCCCTGGCCCAGGCCTTTGCCGGGAAGGAGGCCAATGTGGCCGAGGACAACCTCCAGGCCAGGATACGGGGGACCATCCTCATGTCCCTTTCCAACAAATTCGGGCATCTGGTGCTGAATACGGGGAACAAGTCCGAAGGCTCCGTGGGCTACTGCACCCTGTACGGGGATAGTTGCGGAGCTCTGGCCGTGATCGGCGATTTGTACAAAAGGGAGGTCTACGCGGTCTGCCGCCGCCTGAACGAACGCAAGGGCGGAAGCCATATCCCGGAGATTATACTGACCCGCGCGCCTTCGGCGGAACTTTACCCCGGCCAGAAAGACGAAGACGCTCTCCCGCCTTATCCCGTGCTGGACCCCCTGCTCTACGCCCACCTGGAACTGGGGCTGGACGAGGCCGGTCTTGTCGTCGCCGGATACGATCCGGCCCTGGTTTCCAGGGTTCTGGAGATGATCCGCGCCTCGGAGTTCAAGCGCCGCCAGAGCCCGCCCAGTCCCGGCATACGCGGAGTCATCCCGGCCTGGACCTGAAATGCGCGTTTCGGTAATTATTCCAGTCCGCGGTCAGTGGAAGCTCACTTCCGCCTGTCTGCGCTCCCTGGCCGAATGCGCTCCGGGCCCGGACGGTCCGGAGCTGGAGGTTCTCCTGGTGGACAACGCCTCGGACGACTCCACTCCCGCGGAGTGCCCGGACCTGGGGCGGGCGCTTTTTGGCGGCAATTTTCGCTATCTGCGCCAGGAAGTCAATCTGAACTTCGCCCCGGCCTGCAATTTGGGGGCCAGAGCCGCCTCGGGGGAACTGCTTTTTTTTCTGAACAACGACACCGTCCTGACCCCCGGCTGGCTTCCTCCTCTTCTGCGGGCGCTGGAAGGGCCGGCCGGCGTTTCGGTCGCGGCTCCCCTGCTGCTTTACCCGAAATTCGGCGGGCTGGCCGATCGCGTGCAGCATCTGGGAACGGTGTTCGATTCCGGTCTGTATCCGCGGCATTTGTACCTCGGATTTCCGGCCGGACACCCTCTCTGCCTCAAAGAACGCCGTTTTCAGGCCCTCACGGGCGCGGCCCTGCTTCTCCGGAGAGAACTTTTTCTGGAAGCTGGCCTTTTCGACGAAGTTTTCATCAACGGCGGCGAGGATGTGGATCTGGGCCTGCGTCTGAGCGGAAAGGGGCATATTCTGGCCGTTGTTCCGCAGGCGCGCGTCTATCACCTGTCCGGAAGCACTCCCGGCCGCTATCTGCACGAGGCGCACAATGCCGAAGAACTCAAAAAAAAGATTATGGGAAAGGCGATTCCGGATCTGCATCTGTTCTGGATGGCGGACGGCTATGTGCCGGCCCTGACTTCAAATCTGTCCCTGTACGCGGAGCTGCCGCCCCGGCGCAGGAATTTGCTGCTCCGCCACCTCGCGCGGCTGGACACGGCGGAGGAAGTGAGCGCTCTGCTGGAGCGGGAGCCTCTGCTGCATGAAGCTTATATACGGCTGGCCGCTTTACGGCTGGAAGCGGGAAATCCGGCCGGGGCGGTGGAAACCTTGTATCTGGCCTTGTCCCTGCGCCCTGGGCGGGAGGAACTGCGCCGGCTGTTCGAGGCCGTGGGCGAAGTCAGGCGGGCCGGTATGCGGGTGGAGGGCATAGCGGAGGAACCCGAGGAGGATAAATGGCCGGAAGATAAAGAGCTGTGCGTGATAGCGGCCTCCATGGAGGATTTTTTCCGCCGGCTGAACCAGCCGGTCATGCGGGAACTTTACGCCGGCTGGCTGGCCCGGCGAAAGGAAGGGTCGGGCGCCCTTCCGTAAATTTCGTTGACAAGCTCCCGACAAGCGTCTATGAAGATTTCCTTTACGCCGGGATGTAGCGCAGTTTGGCTAGCGCACCTGAATGGGGTTCAGGGGGTCGGAGGTTCAAATCCTCTCATCCCGACCAGAAATTACAAGGACTTTACGGTTGATGCCGTAAGTCCTTTTTCTGTTTTGGCACCCACCTGGTACCCACGGAGGATAAAACTGCACTTTTCTCCTGCCATGGGCAATGAATGTGTGCCGCGACGCTTATGTTTAACTAAATGGAAGCCGGATATAAGGATAGGTTAGCGGGATATAGCCGGACGGGAACGCAACAACAGCAAGGGTTTTCCAGAGCGTCCGCAGAAAAAAA
>JAISOL010000071.1 GCA_031275645.1 Deltaproteobacteria bacterium | reverse complement strand
TGTGGTGGAGCGCGAGCGGGCAATCCGGGATTTTGTCTCCGTCACGCACTATGGCGCGGAACTCCTCTTTGACGGCGGCTGGAAAGCCGTCTGGCTGGCCAAGACCTGGCTGGCCGAAGACGCTGATTATCTGACGGAAAAGGCGCTTGCGGAAAAGGCGGCGGCTGTCCGTTCTCTGGAAGTCATGGATTGCGCCGAATCCGAAAGCCGGGCCGCGCCTCCGGCTCCCTTCACCACCTCCAGTCTGCAACAGGCCGCGTCCAACGCTTTGAAGTTCACACCAAAGCATACAATGGAACTGGCGCAACGGTTGTATGAAGCGGGATGGGTGACGTACATGCGAACGGACTCGCCCAATCTGTCGGAAGAAGCCGTTGTGGAGATACGCAAGTACTGCGCCGCCAAGGGCTGGCCTTTGGTGGACAAACCCCGCGTCTGGAAATCCAAGGAAGGCGCTCAGGAAGCGCATGAGGCGATAAGGCCCACGCATAGTGATGTTGAGGACGCCGGGGACACGGATGACGAAAAGGCGCTTTACCGCCTGATCCGCATACGCGCCCTGGCCAGCCAGCTTGCCGACGCCGTGTACGCCGTGCGCGTCCTCCGGCTTTCCGGCGCTCTGGACGGCAAAAAGGCCGAATTTGAGGCCAGGGGCCGGACGCAGAAAGATTCCGGCTGGAAAGTTTTGCTGGCCGATGATGACGCCTCTTCGGATGAGGAAGGAAGCACCGACGCTCCGGACAATCCCGTGCCTTCCCTGAATGCGGGAAGCGCCATCACGGCTCAGGACGGCAGACTGCTTACGAAAAAAACCAAGCCGCCGTCACGCTACACGGAAGCCGCCCTGGTCAGGGAACTGGAAAACCGGGGCATTGGCCGTCCGGCCACCTACGCGGCCATACTGGATACGATCCTGCGCCGCGAGTACGTCAGGACGGAAAAACGCCAGCTTGTGCCCACTCCCCTTGGGGAAAAGGTTGTGGCCCTGCTGGCGGGCGCGTTCACCTTTCTGGATTACGATTTCACCAAAGGCATGGAAAGCGCCCTGGATGACATTGCCGGAGGCAGGGCGGCGTACCGGGATGTGCTGGCCGGGGCCTATGACCGCCTCCTGAGCGAAGTCGGCAGGTTCGCGCAGGCTTTTCCCGTTGCCGAACAATCCAGGCGCGAGCCTCCGGCTGTGACGGAATTTTCCTGCGCCGTCTGCGGCAAGCCCCTCGTTCACATGAAAGGGCAGAAAAAGGACGGCTCCGGCGAATACGACTTCTTCACTTGTTCGGACAGGAAGTGCAACGCTTCCTATCCCAATGTTGACGGCAAACCCGGCGAGGCCCGCAAAAAGCCGGAAGCGACAAAATTCAAGTGCAAAGCCTGCGGCAAGCCTCTCGTGCGCCGTGAAAGCGCCAAAGGCCCTTTCTTCGGCTGCTCCGGCTATCCCGCCTGCAAGCAGCTTTATCAGGACAAAGACGGAAAACCCGACTTCGGAGGTAAAAAATGAAAACGCTTATTCTTGCTGTATTGCTGACCATCTGCGCCGCTCCCGCTTTGGTCGGTTCATGTGGTGACACGCAAAACGCGGCCAATGCCGCCATGAAGGAACGCAACGCGCAGGTCAAGGACAGCCACAACGTCATGATGCCCGACCCGGAAGAAGATCGCGGCCCGCTCTCCGACTGCCTGGGCAGCATCGGGAGCATCGGCGACATATTCAGCCTCGGCGTGAGTTTTCCGAGCATGGATCAGATTGTCGCGGGCATGTGCAAGCAGGTGGATTCGCTGATTCAGAACAAAATGGATGAGGTTCTGAGCGAAGTTAAATCCTCCATTCCCGACATCGGCGGGAACAACCCCTTCCAGGTGTCCGGCAGCGGAAAAGATTTGGCCATTTCACTGACGGGAAAACTCAAATGAAGGTTTCATATCAATATATAAGCCATAGCAAAATATATTTATATTTTGCTATGGCCGTGTGGCTGTTTCCAGCCGCAGTTTCCGCCGCCGACCGGCCAAGGGTGGCGCTGCCCCCGGCAAGTCCGGTGACGATGGAGTGCGTGGCGGAAGCCGCGCAAAGGCATGGCCTGCCCCTGGCCGCGCTGGTCGGCCTTCTGGCGGCGGAAGGAGGGAAACCGGGGGAAGCCTGGGGCAACGCGAACGGCACTTGGGACTTGGGCGTATTTCAAGTCAATACAATACACCTCGCTGATCTGTCGCGGCTCGGCATGACGCCGGAAGAAGTTCTGCGCGACGGTTGCGTGAACGCCCATGCCGCCGCCTGGGTCTTGCGCCGGGAATACGAGCGCACAGGCGACATCTGGCGGGCCATAGGCTCGTATCACTCCCGCACCCCGGAACGCCGCGACGCCTATATCGCCAAGGTCAGGAAGCATCTTGTCCGCCTGGGCCGGAAGGGTCTTGCCGGTCTGCGGGAAAACGGGAGCGCGATCCAGTGAACCGGAACGACGACAACCAGGGCAACGCGATGTTTCTGTTCTTCGCGGCCCTGTTCATTATCATGGCCATAATTCCCGCGTTTTACGCGGCAAGGGCCGGAAGCATCAACGGGGCGCTGCTTTCCCTGGCGAAGTTTCA
>JAISOL010000030.1 GCA_031275645.1 Deltaproteobacteria bacterium | reverse complement strand
ACTTTGCTCCATCTGCTGGGGTATGAAAATATCACTGAGGGGATAGAAATCCTCGCGGAAAACAAACAAACAGCACTGCGGCTCGTCAGATTCGGAAGAATTGAATGACCCTGGGCGGGATTGAAAGCCCTTGAAGAAGCTCCTTCTCCCGGATATAGTCATCCGGTCGCTCTCAGGGATTGTCAGGCGGCAGGGTCAGAGGCATGAGTGAATCGGACGCGTTCCAACTGTTGAACATAGGCTTCGGCAATCTTGTTCTTGCCGGACGGGTGGTTTCCATGGTCAACCCCTCTTCGGCGCCCATGCGCCGCCTGCGGGAGGACGCGAAGCAGCAGGGACGTCTTGTGGACGCCACGCAAGGGCGTAAAACCCGCTGCATCATTATCATGGATTCCGGACATGTCATTTTGTCGGCCGTGCAGCCGGAAACCATACGCCAGCGCTTCGGGCAGGAATTGTAGCGATGAAAAACGATTATCGGCGCAAAGGCACGGCCCTGGTAATTTGCGCTCCCTCGGGCTCAGGCAAGACAACTTTGGTCAGGCGCATCACCGGGCATTATCCGCAGATCGCCTTTTCCGTTTCCTACACCACCCGTCCCCCCAGACCCGGAGAAATTGAGGGGAAAGATTATTTTTTTGTCTCCGGGGAGCATTTTGACGAGCTGGCGGAGAAAAATTTTTTTGCGGAGTGGGCCAAGGTGCACGGAAACCGTTACGGCACCCCCCTGGCCGCCTCCAGAGACATTCTGGATTCCGGCAAAGATCTGATCTTTGACGTGGATGTGCAGGGCGCGGCCCAGCTCAAGAGAAACCTGCCCGGAGTCTACATGGTTTTTGTGCTGCCGCCCTCGCGGGCGGCGCTGGAGCAAAGATTGCGCGCCCGCGGCGCGGAAAGCGAGAAGGATATCGCCCTGCGTCTGAGCAATGCGGCGCTGGAGCTGGAGCAGGCGGACTGGTTTGACGCCTGGGTCGTCAATGACGATCCCGAAAAGGCTTTTCAGGATTTATGCGCCGTCTACAGGACAGCCTGCATGAATCCGGCGCGGCACCAGGACTTTTTTCACAGCCTTATAAAGCAGTTCCGAGGACGGGCCGGGCATGAGAGCTGAATTGGTCGTGGCCCTGGATCTCCGGGATGCTGAAGAGGCTCTCCGCCTGGCCGGAAAGCTTATTCCCGTCACTCCCTGGATGAAGGTGGGGCTGGAATTGTTCATTCTGGGCGGCGCGCCCGTGATTGCGAAGCTGAAAGGCATGGGAGGCAGGGTTTTTCTGGATCTGAAATTTCACGATATCCCGCATACCGTGGGCCGGGCTGTGGCCGCGGCCGCGCGGGCCGGGGCGGACATGTGCGACGTGCATATGGACGGAGGCGAGGCCATGTGCCGGGCCGCCGTTCTGGCGGCGAAAAATGCTTCGGAAGGCGGGTTTTCCTGCCGTCTTCTGGGCGTGACCGTGCTTACCAGCACAGCGCCGGCGGAGGCGCCGGGAGGGGATCTCCAGGCTCTGGCGGCGGATTACGCCCGCAAAGCGGCGGACTGGGGGCTGGACGGCCTGGTCTGCTCCGGGCATGAGGCCGGAGCGGTGAAAAGGGCCTCCGGCGGCGCGCTTTTTTGTTTGTGCCCGGGGATCAGGCCGGCCGGCGCGGCTGAAAACGACCAGAAAAGAGTATGCACGCCGCCGGAGGCCGCGCGGGCCGGGGCCGACTTTCTGGTTGTCGGGCGCCCCGTCACTGAAGCTACGGATCCGGTGCGGGCGGCTCTGGACATAGTATCTTCATACACGCAGGACTGAAGGATATGGAAAAACATGAACGCATCACCGGAATCTTTTCCACGCAGGAGGTGCGCAAGGTAGGCACAGGCACCACTTCGCGTAAAACGATCCATAAATCCTTCTGGTACTGCGTGGAAATAGAATCCGGAGAAAACAAGGACAAGGTGGAGATTCAGCCTCTGAACACCAATTATGTCCCTTCCGGCCCAAAACGCGTTCTCGAAAAAGAACAGTTCCTGACGGATTTCTCCCCGGAGCCGGAATTCTATGTTTCCACCGTTTATCCGCGTATGCGCGACCTGGACAAGAAGATTGCCCGGGCCGAGAGACACAGGGACAACAAGGAATATTACAGCGCGGAGATGGAATTCAACAACGCCCTGAAAGTGGACGAAGAAAACGTGCGGGCCAACTTCGGGCTGGGGCTCACCTATCTGGAGCGGAACGAGGTGGACAAGGCGGAAAATATTTTCAACCGCCTGGTCAAGCTGGAGGCCGCCTTTGAGCCGGAGCACAAACACCTGTTCAACGAGTTCGGCATTCAGCTCCGCAAGAACAGGATGTACAAGGAGTCCATGGAGTATTACCAGCGGGCTCTGGAACTTTCCAGCACGGACGAGAACATCCATTACAACGTCGCCAGAGTCGCCCTGGAGAGCAAAGACCCCGCCCAGGCCGTATCCTCGCTGCTGAAATGCCTGGAATTGAATCCGGTCATGGAGGAGGGAGTGCTTTTTCTCTCCTGGATGAAAGACAAGAACATGATTCCGGGAGGAAAGACCAAAGAAGTGGAACAGGCCCTGAAAAAGGCCAGGCTCATCCAGGCCGGCGGCGCGCCTCCCGAAGCCCCCCAGCCGCTGGAAGAGGGGCCATGACTCCTTCCCGTATACATGAAGCCAGGGAATTTCTGGCCTCTCTGCTGGATGCTCCGATCCGGCTGCCTTTTGATCCCTCCATCCTGCCGCTTTTGTTTTCTTCCATGTCCGAAAGCAGCCGCTCTTCCGCAAAGGATCTGGCCTCTATGGTGGCGCGCAGCCAGGCGCTGGCGGCCAGGGTGCTCGCCGTGGCCAATTCCGCCTGCTACGGGCTCCTGAGCACGGTCACCACTCTGGAACGGGCCGTGCAGGTTCTGGGTATTCTGGACTTGCGCGCTCTGGCGATCATGTTCAGCCTGTCCGAAGCCCTGCCGAAAACCAGGCTGCCCGAAAATTTTCCGGGGCGTCTGCTCTGGGAGCATCAGGTGCGCACGGCCAGACTGGGCAAATATATCGCCGGAACCCTGAAGGAGAAAAAAACCGGCCTCCCGGATCTGCCGGACCCGGAAAGCGTCTACGCCGCCGGGCTCCTGCACGATCTGGGAAAGATTATCCTGGCCTGCCGCCGTCCTGAAGACTGGAACAATATTCTGAGTCTGGGCGGCTGCAACGGACTGGTCGCGGCCGAGGCGGAAGAGGCCTATTGGGGCATAGACCACAGCACCATAGGCGGCATTATCCTTAAAATCTGGAATCTGCCGCCCATACTCACAGACATGGTGAACTGGCACCACGACGCCCTCTCCTCCTCCGGCAACAAAACCGCCGTGCGCATCCTGGCCGCCGCCAATCTGCTGGCGGAAACGCCCCTGGAAGACGGCGCGCCCCTGCCGGAGAAAGCGCTGCGAATTCTTCCGGAAAGCGAAATCCTGCTGCCCGGCCTGTATGCGGAACTGCAAGCGATACGCAACGCGAAAAACGCGGAATTTTTCGCCGGAGTCTGAGAGTCCGGCCCGAAAGCCGGCAAGATTTTTCTTGACTTCCAGGCTTCTCCGGCATATAAAACTTTTTCCGTCTGCAACGAGACGCCTGACGCGGGATGGAGCAGCATGGTAGCTCGTCGGGCTCATAACCCGAAGGCCGGAGGTTCAAATCCTCCTCCCGCAACCAAGAAAATCAAGCCCTTATGGAATGTTAACCATAAGGGCTTTTTCTATTTTCTAACCTATTTCTAACCATGCCGGGAAAGGGATTTCCCTTTTTACGCTATGAATCTTGTTGGGGAAGCGCGGATGTGAGCAGTCACGCAAGTTGAGAATCTTTTTCACGCAACTTGAGAACGAAAATTGCATTTTCCCGGCAAAAAAGCCCGTGATTTTTTCGCGGGCTTTCCTCTTTTCTGTGTGCCGTTTCTGACACAATTTTCAACCCGTTTCCCGCAAGTATTCTGTGGCAATTCTGGCATATTCC
>JAISOL010000029.1 GCA_031275645.1 Deltaproteobacteria bacterium | reverse complement strand
AGCATTTTAACTTTAAGACGCTCACTTCGGCGCTTGACGGCGAAACGAGTTCCGCCCGCGCCTTCGTGGCGGGCGCCCGCTTGCGCGGCCGCCGGAGCATTTCGGCAAATGTATATTTTTAATGTTGAAATGCTCTAGAGTTTCCAAAGCCGCCGCTCCACCTCGGGCCAGACCCGCTCCGGGCGCAGAGCCCGCATACAGAGATGGTGCTTTCGGGGGCAGAGCCTGGGGCCGTGCAGGCCGCAGGGTCTGCAGGGCAAGTCTTTCACTTCCGCCACCCCGGAGAGTTCTCCTCTGGGAGCGAAGCCCAGATCCGGGGTGGTCGGGCCGAAAACCGCCACCACAGGAATACGCTGCGCCCAGGCCAGATGCATGGGGCCGGAATCATTGCCCAGATAGCAATCCAGTTCCGCGATGAAGGCCGCCAGTTCCGGCAGGGCCAGACAGCCTGAAAAGTCAAGGATATCCGCCTCCTCCACCCTGTTTTTATCCGGAGCGTTTTTTCCGCTGTAAAAAGCGCCGGAGAGAACCCTGTACGAACGGGCCGCCCCCAGGCGGACAAGATGCAGGAGTTCAGCCGCCGTTGCCTCTTCGCCGGGGCCGGCGAAAAGCGCCAGTCTGGCCCCTTTTTCCAGGGCCGTCAGTCCCAGACGCGCAAAATATTTCACCGGCCAGCGCTTGGTGGGCCAGACCGAGCCCGGATGCAGGCCCAGCACCGGGCGCTGCCTGTGCCCCCGGAAGAATTCCCCGGCCCGGGCGCGAAGAGGCGGAGGCGGCTCAAGCTCCGGCCAGCCGGCGCAGTCGCTTATGCCCAGGGCGCGGGCCAGCTGCAGCAGGCGATCCACCTCGTGCAGTTCCGGGAAGCGCCGGGCTGCGGTCCGGGTATAAAAAAGGCGGCACAAACGCGGCGCGGCATAGCCCAGCCGCTCTTCCGCGCGGCTCTGGCCGGCCATGAAAGCGCTGCGCAGACTATTATGGGCGGATATCCAAAGATCGTAACGCCGGGCGCGCAGTTTTTCCCCATAGGCCAGGATGGCCCGCAGGCCGCGTTCCCCGCCGCGCTTGTCATAAGCATAGACCCGGTCTATGGCCGAATGGCCCGCAAAAAGCTCCGCAAAGCCCCGGCGCACATAAAAATCCAGCTCCGCGCCGGGATAGGCCCGGCGCAAAGTAAGCAAAAGAGGCAGGGTAAGAACGGCGTCACCCAAAAAAGCGGTATTCCATACGGCTATTCGCATCCGGAACCCCGGCCCCCGAAGACAAAAATTTAACCAGCATGATTTTACGGAAACTTGAGTCTGACCGCAACCTGTTCCCCGATAGGCTCCCAGCGTCACGCCATGCGCGGGATGTCACGCTACCGGGCGCCCGGCATTGGCCGGCGCCGCCACCGGCGTGACATCATCAGAGGTTCTTCACCAAATCGGCGGATAGGGCGTCGAGGGTCTTTATCAGTTCTTCAAGCCGCTGCAGGCTTTCCAGGCATTCGCCCATACGCTGATCAATATCCTTAAAAACAGAAGAAGCGCTGTCCACAACCTCCACGATCTGTTTGCCGAAGGAGGACTGATCGCCCGACGCTTTGGCTATGTTTTGTATTTGTTCCGCCGCCAGACGCGAATACTCGACTATCTGCTTCAGGGAATTGCCGCACTCGTGCGTGCTTTCCATAGTCCGTCCGATGGAGGATACCGTTTTATCCACGGAAGCGGCCCCGGCCTTGGTGCTCTGCTGTATCTGCCGGATAGTCTCCGACACATTCTTGGTGGCGTTCACGGTTTTTTCGGCCAGCTTGCGCACTTCGCCGGCCACAACGGCGAAACCCCGGCCCGCGTCGCCCGCCCTGGCGGCTTCAATAGCCGCGTTCAAGGCCAGGAGATTGGTCTGATCCGCAATATCCGAAATGACGTTCATGATGCTGTCAATGTCCGTGGCCTCCTGGCGGAGGGTGTCCATATCGGACTTGAGTCCGCTTGCGATCTGTAAAATTTGTTCTATGCTGGAGACCACCACCTCCACATTGCTCGCGCCGTCAAGCGCGCTGCTGCCGGCTGTGCCCGATATTTCCGTCGCCTTTGCGGAACTTTCGGCTATGGACTGAATAGCCTGATACATTTGCCGGACAGAGGCGTCCACTTCCGAGAGATGCATGGACTGCTCCACGACGCTGCCCGCCGTCTGCCTGATCAGTTGCAAAATGTCCTCCGCCTGCAAAGCCGCGCTACGCGCTATGTTGTCCACTTTTTTCGCCGTTTCGGCTATATACGCGTTTTTTTCTTCCATGCGTTTTTCCAGATTACGCCGATCCGTAATATCCTGATATAGTCCCATTGCTCCGAAGCAGACACCTTCTTTATCATAAAGAGGGAAGAGATTCGCGAGCACATTAAGTTTATTTCCTTTGCGTGTGGTTATTATAAATTCCTGGTTAAAGTATATATCACCGTCTTTAATACATTTATGGATAAGCGTCTGACGTCCTCGTTCATTGTAAAATACTTCAGAAACACTTTTGCCATAGTAATCTTCAGGAGGAGAATCAATTTGGAGCATTTGCATGCACTGCTTATTGCTGAATCTGAGAATAGTATCCATATCAACGTACAAAAAAGGTATACTCAAGCTTTGCAATATTCCTATGCGCGTCGCCTGCTCCAGATGGAGCATATCTTTGATCACCGCGAGCAGATTCTCCGGGATCATCCCTGCCTTTCCTTCCGGAACTGTGCCATCGCAACCGGTTATTATGGAGCGCATTTCATCGATAAGCCCATTTCTGCGTGATGACGAAAACAACCCGAACATACTTCCTCCATTTCTGTTGCCGTTGGGTACGAGCGCTATACAAGGCCGCCCTTTCTACGGCCAGGGGACTCCTGAAAACGGAATTTTTTCCTAACCGGGACACATTTTGTCTATTCCTTTTTTGCGTTTCTGTCACCATGCGTCCGGCATCTTCATATTTTACCGATTGTATATTGTATACATAAGCCCGTATTTCAGCGGCAAGCGCGAAACTTCATTCCGCGCCCGCGTTTTCCCGGAGAGGCGCCTCTTTCCGGCGGCGAGAATACAAGCCGAAAACAGACTCTTGCGGGAGACTAAAATCCGTGTTATGGAGTACGGAAGTAAGCAGTTGACCAGCCACACAGATCGACTGAAAAACACGGCCTGTTCAGGAATAAAGCTCATGCAAAAGAAGAATTGCAGAAACCTGTATGTGGCGGCGCTGTCTTTGTTTATCCTCGGAGCCGCGTATCTGGTCTTTTCCGGACTGACCGGCGGTTCCAGATACTTCATCGAAGTGGCGGAAGCCCTGACTCTGCCGGCTGACAAAGCCCAACCGGTGCGCCTTTTCGGCAAAGTGAAGCCGGAAGGCCTCGGCCCTCTGGAGGAAGGCGTCGGGGTACATTTTCTGCTGGCGGATCAGAACGACGCCGACAAGTCGCTGCGGGTCACCTTCAAAGGCTCTGTGCCCGATGCCTTTGCCCCGGGCGCGGAAGTGATTGTCGAAGGCCTGTACCTGGGAGGGGGGGACAGCCTGACGGCGAAAAAACTGATGACCCAATGCCCGTCCAAGTACAGGAAAAAAGAGAGCTGAGCCTGACCTGCGCCTTTCCCTGGAGCGGTACATGTATATTTTTGCCTTCCTTCTGCTGGTGGCGGCTTTTTTGTGCGCAATTTTCTGCGCCGGCGCGATCTGCCTGCAAATCTGGCAGAGGCAGAACTCCCTCACGGGTCTGGCGGAAAAAGGAGCCTGCGCCGTCGCCGGCCTGATGAGCCTGAGTTCTTTTATTCTGCTGGGCGCCCTCAGCAGCAACGATTTTTCCCTGGAATATGTCGCCAGTTACTCCGACCGTTTTCTGCCGCTTTTTTACCGCCTCACCTCCTTCTGGGCCGGTCAGGAAGGGTCGCTGCTCTTCTGGGGCTGGGGAATATCCCTGTTCGGGGCGTTTTTTCTGACCTCGCGCTCCTATGCCGGCCTGAGTCCGGAAACCAGGCTCTGGTTCTGGCTGTTCATGCTCACGCTGCTGGCTTTTTTTCTGCTCCTGCTCACCGGCTGGAGCAACCCCTTCATCACCTTCAGCCGCCCGCCGCAAGACGGGCAGGGCCTGAACCCGCTCCTGCAGAATCCGGGCATGATTTTTCACCCCCCCCTGCTTTTTTTGGGCTACGGCGCTTTCGCCGTCCCCGGCTGTCTGGCCCTGGCCCAAAATTTCAGCGGAGCGCGCGGGCTTCCGCCTGAGAGGCCGGCGGGGAACACGGCCGCCCGGCGTTCCCCCGCTGAAGCCCCCTGGTTCAGCCTGAGCCGGCCCTTCATCCTCCTGGCCTGGATCCTGCTGAGCGCCGGCATCATACTCGGAGCCTGGTGGGCTTATATGGAACTCGGCTGGGGCGGCTACTGGGCCTGGGATCCGGTGGAAAACGCCTCCCTGATCCCCTGGCTCATCTCCACGGCCTGCCTGCACACCTCGGTGCTGGAATCCAGGCGCGGCCTCTTTTCGCGTCTCAACGCCTTCCTGATCAGCCTGACCGTCATCGCCACCTTTTTCGCCACCTACATAGTGCGCAGCGGCGCCATAAAATCCCTGCACGCCTATCCGGACGGAGGAGTCGGCCTACCTCTGCTGGCATTTGTCGGCCTGGGGCTTATTCTCTCCCTGCTGGCCGCGCTGCGTTCTCCGGCCCGCCGCTCCGAAAAAAACGGCCCGCCTCCCTTCAACCCCGCCGGGCGCGAAGGCCTGCTCTTCCTGCTGACCCTGCTTCTGCTCATCCTCGCCCTGACCATTTTAACCGCCACCATGTGGCCTCTTTTAAGCAAGCTTATGTCTCCGCTCCTGGCCTGGTTCCAGCCCTCCTCCCCCGCCTTTTCCCGCGGCCTGGGGGAGGAAGCCTACAATCGGGCCTGTCTGCCCCTTTTCGCCCTGATCGCCGCGATCCTGGCTTTCTGCCCCTGGGTTTCCCAGGGCGAAGGAGGCAAAAGAAACCGCGCTGTCCTGATTTTTCTCGGTCTTGTCTTTCTCCTGAGCCTGCCCTTTTTCCTCCTGCTGATGGAGAACTTCTTCGGAAAAGGCTCCGGCGGGGATATATTCTCCCTGCCGGACTCCCTGCGCGAGGAGGGCTTTTACGGGATGACCGCTCCTCTTTCCGCATCCGCCAGCCTGACCGTTTTTCTGAGCCTGGCCCTGCTTCTTTTGAAAAAACCCGGCATGTTCCGCCCCGGAACCTCTTCCCTGGGAGCGCACGGCGTCCATCTGGGCCTGGCCCTGATGGCGCTGGGCATCGCCTTCTCCGGCCCCTACCAGACAGAGGGGAGCTTTTCCCTGCGTCAGGGGCAGAGCGCCTTTCTTAAAGATTACAGCATACGCCTGGACAAGCTCTACACCGGCGAGGCCCCCGGCTATTCCTTCTACGAGGCGGAACTGGTCATCAACCGCGACGGCAGGGAGCTGGGGGTCATGTCGCCGCAGTTCCGCCAGTACGCCAAATACCCGCAGAGCTTCACCGAGGCCGCCACCATCTTCAGTCTGGGCAGCGAAATTTACTCCTCCCTCCTGCGGGTGGATCCCAGCCGGGGGCTGGCGGAAGTGCATATTTCC
This sequence comes from Deltaproteobacteria bacterium, assembly GCA_031275645.1. Classification (GTDB taxonomy): domain Bacteria; phylum Desulfobacterota; class Desulfovibrionia; order Desulfovibrionales; family Desulfovibrionaceae; genus WRHT01. The sequence goes on along the minus strand of JAISOL010000029.1, from coordinate 36,420 downwards.
CTGAACCCGCTGGTAAACTGGGTCTGGCTGGGGGGGATACTGCTCTGTCTGGCTCCCCTGACGGGTTTGGCCGGCCGGAGAAGGCGGCCCGCGGGCTCCTCAGGGAAGGCGGATTGATCTCCCATGCTGCTGCGTCTGGACAGAGTCGCCAAATTTTACGGCCCCAGGCTGCTCTTCAGGGAAGTAACCCTGGAACTGGCCTCCGGACGATGTCTGCTCCTCCTCGGACCCAACGGCGCGGGCAAGAGCACCTTGCTCCGGATTATGGCCGGGCTTATCCGGCCCGCCGCCGGAAGCGCCACCCTCTTCCTGTCTCCGGGCGAACATGTCGGCTACCTGGGACACCGCACCTGCATTTATCCGGGGCTGACAGGGTTGGAAAATCTGCTCTTCTGGACGCGCATGTACGGTTTGCGCCAAAGCCCGGAAGAACTGCGGAAACTTCTGGAGCGGGTGGAGCTTTGCGGCTTTGCAGGGGAAAAGGCCGGAACTTTTTCGCGCGGCATGGCTCAGCGCCTCAGCCTGGCCCGCGTTCTGCTCCTCAGGCCCCGGCTGCTGCTGCTGGATGAGCCGGGAACCGGGCTGGACAGCAGATCCAGGGAAATCCTGCATACGGAAATCTCCCTCGCCCGGAGCGGGGGAGCCGGCATAGTCTGGATCAGCCACAACCCGGACGAGGATTTGCCCAGAGCGGATCAGGCGGCCCTGCTGGAAAACGGAAGACTGGCTTTCCGGGGAAGGGCGGAAGATTACGCCTCCCGGCCCGGCGCGGCAGCGGAGGCGAGAGCATGATTCCGGAAGCCCTGTGTCTGGCCCGCAAGGACGTTACGCTTCTGGTCGGGCGGGGTTCCGGCCTTGCCCAATCCTTTCTCCTGGGATTGCTGCTGATTTTTATCTTCAGCCTGGCCAGGGGAATAGGCGAGGATTTCTCCGCCCAGGCGGCTTCCGCCGTTTTCTGGATGGCTACGGCCTTCTGCCAGGTGCTGACTTTTAACTCCCTGTATTCCCTGGAGGAAGACAACGGACAAAGAGAGGCGCTGCTCCTTCTGCCGGCGCCCGCGCAGCATATCTGGCTGGGCAAAGCCCTGGCCGGCATGTTCCTGCTTCTGGCGGCCCAATTTCTGTTCGCGCCGGCGGCGATGATCTTTCTGGATCAGAGCGTGCGGGGAGATATGCTCCTAGGTCTCGCCCTGCTCCTTCTGGCGGATCTGGGGCTGGCCGCGGCGGGATCGCTCACGGGCGCGCTGGCCCAGGGACAGGCGGCCAGAGAATCCCTGCTCAGCATCATTATTTTTCCGCTGCTCATCCCCCTGCTTTTCTCCGCCATCAGTCTGGGAGCCGGAGTATTATCCGGGCGGGCGGAAGAAACGGAGGGCTGGATCGGCATTCTCGCGGCCTTTGACGCGCTTTTTCTGGCCGCCGGGCTGGCCCTGTTCGGTTTTATTTACGGCGCGCAGGAGTGAAAACCATGTCTGAAAAAACATTTCCGGTACTTCCCTGTCTGGCCGCCCTAGGAGGGCTGGCCATGGGCGCGGCTCAGCTCATGATCCTGTTGCTGGCCCCTGAAGAGGAAAGGATGGGGCTGATCCAGAAAATCTTCTATCTGCACCTGCCCTCCGCCTGGTGGGGGCTGTTCAGCTTTTTCCTGGTCTTCGCGTGCAGCCTCCTCTATCTGCGCAAGCGCGATCTTTTCTGGGACAACCTGAGCGAAGCCGCGGCCGAGGTCGGGCTGGTCCTGGCCGGCCTTGCCCTGCTCACCGGTTCCCTGTGGGCCCGCGTCTCCTGGAACACATGGTGGACCTGGGATCCCCGTCTGACCACCACCCTGATCATGTGGTTCATTTACGCCGCCTTCCTCCTGGCCCGGCGCCTGGATTTCACTCCGGAACGCCGCGGGCTGATTTCCGCTGTCCTGGGCATTGTGGCTTTTCTGGATGTGCCGCTGGTCTTTTTTTCGGCCAGACTCTGGCCCGGCAGCCTGCATCCCCAGGTCGTGACCAACGCCCCCTCCGGAGGGTTGGACCCGCAGATGAAATTGACTCTGATTTTCTGCCTGATCAGCTTCGGTCTTTTATGGGCCGCCCTGCTGGGCCTGCGCTGCCGCCTGGGACGCCTGGAAACTCTCACGGAAGCCTGTCTGGGCGCCTGCCTGGAAGCCCGCCCCCAAACAGCTTCCCGCCTCTACCCTGAAGAAGGAGAAAAAAATGGATAAAGCAAGCTGGCTGACCTGCGCCTTCGCTCTGGTCTGGGTAGGTCTGGGCGCTTACCTTACCGCGTTGCTTCTGCGCCTTTCCAGGCTGGAAAAACGCTTCCGCCTGCTGGAAGCGCTCCGGCGGAAAGAAGAGCCGGACAATTCATGTTGCGCTCCCCAAAGGAAAATTTGATGATGAGCGACTCTTCCCGATTAGTGAACAAAGCGGCCATAGCGCTGCTGACTCTCGGCCTGGCCGCCATGTTCATAGCTTCTTTCAGCTACAGGCTGGGAAACCCCTCGCTGCACAAAAGCGTTTCCGAAAAACAGGCAAACCAGCCGAACTTCGGCGGACGCGGCATGGACAGCGGCATGACCAGGGACAGCATGGAGCGGATTGCCGGACTTATGGCCAAATTGAGAGAAAAACCCGATGATTTCGATACCCGGATGCAGTTGGCCGAAGCCTTCCGGGAGGTCGGAGACGCGACAGGTTCGGCCGCGCATCTGCAAAAAGCCCTGGCCATCAGGCCGGACAGCGCGGAAGGACATTATAACCTGGGAATTATGCTCTACGAACTGGGAGAATATGAGGAATCCGCCCGAAGTTTCGAGCGGGTGCTGGAGTTGGAGGAGGATTTGAGCGCCATGTTCAACCTGGCCATAGTTTACCACCAGCAACTGGAAAAAACCGAAGAAGCCCGCGGTCTTTTCAGCCGCATCGCCGCCGCGGCCGGAGCCCCCCCGGATTTGCGGGAACGGGCGCGGGCCATTCTGGAATCCTTGGAATAAGGTTCGCGCAAAATTTAACTATTTGTCAAGTTTCCGGACTTGGCTTATTGTGGCGAACGAGCTTTGTTCCCAGGCTCGTGTAAATTCGCCGGAAAAAGCCGTAAGGAGCTGAAATGAACAATACCCCCGCAGAGCTGACCGTTGCCGTGGCTGGAGCCACAGGCGCGGTAGGCCGCTCCATGCTTAAAACCTTGGAGGCGCGCGCTTTTCCGGCCTCCAGAGTTGTAGCCTTGGCCTCTTCGCGTTCCGCCGGCTCGAAACTGCCTTTCAAGGACACGGAACTGACCGTGCGGGAGCTTACCAGAAACTCCTTCGACGGGGTGGATCTGGCCCTGTTTTCCGCCGGAGGGGAGTGTTCGCGGGATTTCGCCCCCCATGCGGTGGCCGCCGGCTGCGTGGTGGTGGACAACTCCAACGCCTGGCGCATGGACGAGCGCTGCCCCCTGGTTGTGCCGGAGGTCAACCCTCAGGCCTTGGAAGAGCACAACGGCATCATAGGCAACCCCAACTGCTCCACCATCCAGATGGTGGTCGCTCTTAAACCTTTGCATGACGCGGCCTCCATCACCAGGGTGGTGGTTTCCACCTACCAGGCCGTGTCCGGCAGCGGGCAGAAAGCCGTTGATGAACTGGAAAGCCAGGTGCGCCGCATGTTCAACATGCAGGAGCCCGAAGCCAAGGTCTACCCGCACCGCATAGCCTTCAACTGTCTGCCCCAGATTGATGTCTTCATGCCCAACGGCTATACCAGGGAAGAAATGAAAATGACTCTGGAAACCGTAAAAATCATGGGAGACCCTTCCATAAAAGTCACGGCCACCACGGTGCGGGTGCCGGTTTTTTACGGACATTCCGAATCCGTGAATATAGAAACCAGAAAGAAGCTCAGCGCCAAGGAGGCCAGGGCCATTCTGAGCCGGGCTCCCGGCGTGCAGGTGGCGGACAACCCGGAGCTGAAGATATACCCCATGCCTATTGACGCCGCCGGAGAATATGAAGTCTTCGTGGGACGCATCCGCGAGGACGAAAGCATTGCCAACGGCCTGAACCTGTGGGTGGTGGCGGACAATATCCTCAAGGGCGCGGCTCTGAACGCCGTGCAGATATCTGAACTCCTGCTCGAAAAAAACCTGCTCCGCGTGAAAAACCCGCGCCTCTTTCTTCAGGACGCGTAAAAACGCCGGGCGGAGCCGGCCGGCATATGGAGCCGGCTGTGGATTGAAACAAACATCATGGTCAGCATAGGCACACCGAACACCGCTTCCGCCACCAGGCTCATGCTTCTCGGAGCGGGAGAGCTGGGGAGGGAAGTGGCCATTGAAGCCATGCGCCTGGGGCTTGAGGTTACGGCCGTGGATCGTTATGCCGGCGCCCCGGCCATGCAGGTGGCGCATAAAAGCCGGGTCATTTCCATGCTGGACGGCGCGGCCCTGCGCGCTCTGGCGGAAGAGGAAAAGCCGGATTTCATAGTGCCGGAAATCGAGGCCATAGCGACGGACACCCTGGAAGAGCTTGAAAAAGAAGGATTTCAAGTCACGCCCACAGCCAGGGCGGCCCGCCTGACCATGAACCGGGAAGGCATACGCCAGCCGCGACCTTGGACGCTGTCCGGAACATGGCGGAAAAAGTGACCGCCGCTCTGGGCGGACGGGGGATTTTTGGAGTTGAGCTCTTCGTGAAGCGGGGCGCCCCCGGAACAGCGGACAAAATTTATTTCAGCGAGGTTTCGCCGCGGCCGCACGACACTGGCCTGGTCACCTGCATATCCCAGAATCTTTCGGAATTCGCCCTGCATGTGCGGGCGCTGCTGGGTCTTCCCGTTCCGGCCATACGCCTGCGCGGACCGGCGGCTTCGGCCGTGATCCTGCCCGAGGGAAACAGCAAGAAACCTGTATTCCACAATCTGGATAAGGCATTGCGGGAGCCGGACACGGAAATCATGCTTTTCGGTAAGCCGGAAATATCGGGACGCAGGCGCCTGGGAGTGGCCCTCGCGCTCGGGGCCGACCCGGAAGAAGCCGGGGCCAGGGCGCAACGGGCCGCGGAGGCCGTACTGGTCGAGATGTGAGACTTTTTACCGGAGAAAAAATGGCAAAGACCCTTACGCAAAGCCTCAAGCCTTTTCTGGCCATGAAGTTGCAGGAAAAAGCCCTGGAAATGGAACAGTCCGGGCAGCGCGTCATCAAACTGAGCATAGGACAGCCGGATTTCACCACTCCGGACTGCATAATCGACGCCGCCCAAAAAGCCATGCGCGACGGAAAAACCGGCTATACGCACAGTCTGGGAATCTGGGAACTGCGGGAAGGGCTGGCCGAATACTATGCGACGGAATACGGCCTCAGCCTGGCGCCCGAGCGCATTGTGATCACCTCCGGCTCCTCCTTCGGCCTCCTGATGCTCTTTGAGGCGATCCTGGACGAAGGGGATGAAGTAATTATCGGCAACCCAGCTTACGCCTGCTACGAAAACTTCGTGCGCTGCGCCGGGGGCGCGGCCCGCGCTGTTCCAGCCAGAGAAGAGGAAGGCTTCCAGCTCGACCCGGAAAAAGTCAGGGCGGCTCTCACTCCCGGAACGCGCGGGGTCATTGTCAATTCTCCCTCCAATCCGGGGGGAACCGTTATGCCGCCCGAAAATCTGCGCGCCCTGGCTGGGCTCTGCGCCGAGGGTACGGCGGATTCCGGCCCTTTGCTCATCTCCGACGAAATTTATCACGGCCTGAGCTACGAAGGGCAGGTCAGCTCGGCTCTGGAGTTTTCCGACAACTGTATAGTGGCGGACGGGTTTTCCAAGCGCTATGCCATGACCGGCTGGCGTCTGGGCTGGCTCGTACTGCCTGAAGCTCTGGTGCCCCCGCTCAACCTGCTTCTGCAAAACTTCAGCATTTGCGCGCCCAGCGTCTCCCAATGGGCCGGGCTGGCCGCCCTCAAAGACGCCGGCCCGGATACGCGGCGCATGGCGGCTGAATACGGCCGCCGCCGCCTGATCCTCATGGATGCCCTGCGGGAAGCCGGCTTCGGCGTAAAATCGTCTCCTTCCGGGGCTTTTTACATCCTGGCCGACGCGCGCGCCTTTTGCGACGACAGTCTGCTCTTCTCTTACGAACTGCTCGAACAGGCCAAAGTCTCCGTGGCCCCCGGCATAGATTTCGGCAGCGGGGCGGAAGGCTACCTGCGTTTCAGCTACGCCAATTCCGTGGAAAACATCCAGGAAGGGATGCAGCGAATCAAAAAATACCTGGAAAACAGATAAAGACTGAAGCCTGCCCATGCGATACGGCCCGCAGGACAAAAACTCCCTCTACAAGCGCGACCTTCTGCGCGATTACTGCCTCGTCTCGGCCGAACTCAGGGCGCAGTTCTCCCGTTTTCACTGTTCCGGCTCCCTTTCCTTTTCCATCATCCAGGGAATCATGGGCGACAATTTCAGCAAGGGACTGCTCTGGCGCCTCAAAGACACAGCCCATCATCTTTTTGCCACGGGCGGGACACGGGGCTCCGGCAGGGAACTGCTCTCCCTCTCGGCCGATTCCGCCGGGGCGGCCCTGGACTGGTGCATAGGCTTTCTTTTTCACGAATGCGCCATTATCATGGAAGCCAGCTACCAACTGCAGAAATATTATCCTGCGGCCAAAGCCCTGAATCGCCCCTTTCTCCTGGAGCGGGCCTCGGGCACAAGGCGGCATCTGGAAAGATTGATCCGCGGCGTCGAAGAACTTTTAGGCGCCGCCAACCGCCTCTTCTGCGAATACCTGGCCGGTGACCGGAACAACCGCCAGTTGGCCAGACTCATTTATGACCGGGAAGAACTCCTGCGTTCCGTGTTCAAGGAATTATACCCGGAGCTCCTGCGCGGCATTTTCGGGGCCAGCCGGGAAAAAGCCTTCCTGGAGGCCGCCCGCTCTCTTTTCGAAGGCGGACAGAGCTCCAGAGCGGAAAAAGCCTTGGGCAAGGCTCTGGAAATAAACCCGGATTACGCGGAAGCGGCCGCGCTTCTGAAAAAAATCCGGGACAACATCCGGGAATAAGCGCGCAGCTTTTCCAGGGAGAAAAACATGCCTCTTCTGCACAGAAACAACAAGGAATCCGGTTTCAAACTCAAAACCCGCAAGGAACCGCAACTGTACAGGGATATATTCCCTTACAGCCGGGTGGCGCGCATCCCCTTCGACGACTCCATGGTCATGCTGAATCCGGCTGAGCCGATGTTTATCACCGACACCACCTTCCGCGACGGGCAGCAGGCCCGTCCGCCATACACGCCCAGACAGATCGCCGCCATTTTCGACCTGCTCCATGAACTGGGGGGGCGTAGCGGGCTAATCAATTCTTCCGAATTTTTCATGTATTCGGAAAAAGACCGCCAGGCCATCGAACTCTGCCGGAACAAAAATTACAAGTTCCCCCGGATAACCGGCTGGCTCCGGGCCACGCCCGGCGACCTCAGGCTGGCCAAAAACATGGAGTTCAGGGAAGTAGGACTTCTGACCAGCGTTTCGGACTACCATATATACCTGAAACTGGGCTGGGACAGGAGAAAAGCCTTTGACAACTATATAAGAATCGCCGAGCAGGCTCTGGAATGGGGAATTTCGCCCCGCTGCCACTTTGAGGATGTAACCCGGGCGGATATATACGGCTTCTGCCTGCCTTTGGCCGAAAAACTCATGTCCCTGTCCAGGGAATCCGGCCTGCCGGTCAAAATCCGCCTCTGCGACACCATGGGCTTCGGCGTGCCTTACGCCGGAGCCACCCTGCCCCGTTCCGTGCCCCGCCTGGTCTGGGCCTTTGTCCACGAAGCCGGAGTGCCCGGCGAATGGCTGGAATGGCATGGGCACAACGACTTCCACAAGGGGCTGGTCAACGGGGTGACCGCCTGGCTCTACGGGTGCAGCGGCATCAACGGCACTCTCCTGGGTTTTGGGGAACGCACCGGCAACACTCCGGTGGAGGGGCTGGTTATGGAATATATTTCCCTCACCGGCAATGACGAGGCCGCCAACACCAAAATAATCACCTCGATTGCCGACTATTTCAGCTCCGAGCTGGAATACCGCATTCCGGACAACTACCCCTTTGCGGGCAAGGATTTCAACGCCACCAGCGCCGGAGTGCATGTGGACGGCCTGGCAAAAAACGAGGAAATCTACAATATCTTTGATTCCGAACTTATTCTGGGGAAACCCGTGCCCATCATAATCACCGATAAAACCGGGCGGGCCGGAGTGGCCTACTGGATCAACCGGGAACTGAACCTGGAGGGAGAGCGGAAAATCAGCAAGAGCCATCCTTCAGTGGGCGTAATCCATGAGCGCATCCTGGCCGCTTACGAAAAAGGGCGCACCACCTCTTTTTCCAATAAGGAAATGCTTGCCCTTACCCGCCGCTTCATGCCCGAGCTCTTCATCTCGGATTTCACCCGTCTCAAGCGGGCCGCCGGCGATCTGGCCGCTGAGCTGCTCCTCCGTCTGGCATCGGAATGCAAAATCAACGGGAGCGGCCAGGAAAATTATCCCTGGATGATGCAGTCCGTGCAAGATTACCCCTTTATCCAGTATCTTTACCTTACCGACACCAGGGGGAGGCTCCTCGCCGCCGCCATTACCGACCCCGCCTACAGGGAACGCTACGACAGCCTGCCCGTGGGCTATGACTTTTCGCAGCGCCAGTGGTTTATCCGGCCCATGCGGAGCGGCAGGCTCCATGTGACGGATTTATACCAGTCGCATTTCACGGAAAAACTCATTCTTACCGTGTCCGCCCCCGTACTTGACGAGCGGGACGGCATAGCCGGCATTGTCGGCGCGGATATACAACTGGAAGAGCTGCTCAAACGCGCGGACATGCTGGAAGAGAACGAGCCGGAAAAAGACTGAAAGCCCGGCTGGCCCGAACCTAATCCCACACCCTCTTGTCCTCGATGGGGCGGATCTGCTGGGGCAAAGTTCCGGGAGCGATAAGCCTGAGTTCGGGACGAAGCTTGATGCGCTCGCGGAAGGAGTGGAGCAGTTCGTCCTCGCGATCAAAGCTGTTAACCTCAATGGACAGGATCATTTCATCAATGCCGCCGGAATTGGTGACCTCGATCTGCCAGCGTTTTACCTCCTCAAAGCGAGCCAGCACCTGTTCCACCTGATGCGGATAAACGAACATGCCCTTGATGCGCGCCGTGGTGTCCACCCGCCCGACTATGGTGCCCAGACGCGGACTGGTGCGGCCGCAGGCGCAGGCCGAACGATCGATGTAGGAAAGATCGCCCGTGGCCAGGCGGATCAGGGGATAAGTCTTGTTGAAGGCCGTAACCACAATTTCGCCCACTTCCCCGTCTTTGAGAGGAATTCCTGTATCCGGGTGGCAGATCTCCACATAGGCGCGGTTGGCTATATGCAGGCCGTTTTTATGAAAGCATTCGTAGCCTATGCAGCCCACATCCGCGGTGCCGTACCCCTGGCGGATCAGGATGTCGAATTTTTTCTCCAGATGGGAACGCGTTTTTTCCAGGAACTTCTCGCCCGTGACAAAGGCCACTTCCAAGAAAAGATCCTTGCGCAGATTCATGCCTTTTTCTTCCGCCTTCTGGGCCAGATGCATCAGGTAGCTGGGCGTGCCCACATAACCCGACACGCGCAGCTTCTGCATGATCTCCAGTTGCGTGACGGCGTTGCCCGGGCCGGCGGGTATGACCGCGCAGCCCAGATTGCGCAGCGGCTCCTCAAACATGAGCGCGGCCGGGGAAAGATGGTAGCTCAGGGTAATCTGGGTCACGTCGCCCGGACGGAAGCCCACGGAATAAAAAGCCTCCGTATATCCCCAGTAATCTTCGCCCCTGTCCTCGGGATCAAAAATGGGCCCCGGAGAAAGGAAAACCCTTTTGAGCTCGCCCAAGTCCTTGGTCAGGAGCCCTCCCAGGCGCGGCCCCATGGATTGCAGAAAAATCAGCTCCTTTTTCTTCAAAATGGGTATGTGCTTCAAGTCGGAAAGCGTCTTGAATTTTTCTACATTAAACTGGGCGCGGTCAAAACGCTTCTTTACATCCTCGGAATACCTGTAGGCATAGGCCAGAAGCTCCTTGAGCTGAATCAGATAAAACTGCCTGCGTTCTCCTTCATCCAAAACTTCCCGGCGGCTGTATATGCCTTCGGTACGATCTTTACGGGTCATGCTTCCCTCTCTCCTGCTGAACAACAATCCGGCCCCCTGCCGGCGCTCCCGCCCGCTCTCCCGCGGGCCGCACACTTGATACACAGGCCGGTCGTAAACACTTTGGCGCAATAATGCAAGATATATTTTTTTTATTTATCAATTACAAGATGTTACTTGTAGTTCTACAATTTGCTCACTTCCTTCAGCAGAGAGTCCACCGAAGCGAACCAGTGGCGGATCATATGCCGCATCAGGCCCACTTCTTCAGCCTTGGCCAGCAGGCCGAAAACCGGCACCTTAGCGCCGTAGGCCGCGCCCACCTCGGCCCAGGCGTCACAGCCGGAAGGCCCGAGATAGATCAGCAAATCCGCCCCGGTGGCGGAAGAGGCGCAAAAATCAAAGATCCTCCTGCCTTCGGGGGAACGGATAAAGCCGGTCAGTTCCCTTTGGGACAAAAAAGCCTCCTCCGGCCGCCCCTGGCGCAGCCAGGATAAAACTTCGTGCCCGGCCTCTTCCAGCCGCTCCGTAAGCATTTCCACCGCGTGCTGATGTTTCCAGGAAGCGGCGATATAAATCCGCATTGGGTCCCTCCTTATAACCGGGGTATTTTGCGGCAATTCCGCAAAAAATTCATCCACAAAATCTCAAAAATATCTTTTTTTATTTTGCGGCCTTGAACTGGCCCAGGATAGCCGTCGCAAGCGCGCAAATCAGGGATTTCGTTCTATCTCAAGGTTTTTATTAATAAGTATAGCCCCCTTGAGCCTATCTTTTTCAAAAGAAATCCTCCCTCCGTTCATCGGGTGTAAATCTCCATACATTTTTGCGGAAAGAATATGTTTTTGCTCCCACACTCCTGATTCAACATAAATATTTGCCGAATGCCCCATTTGCGCAGCTTCATATATAACATTCTGAACATTGTCCTGGACGCGCGTATTTCTTATAATTCTTCTCACCATAAAGAATTCTGATATGATCAGTATGGAAATAATAACCGCATATAAAAATTTTTTGTATTTACACATATATGTTTTTACGAGATCACCTGTAATATAACAGATATAATATGCAATGATAATTGCAATAAACGGATATGTATAATATATATACCACTCAAGCTTGGTTTTAGCAATAGAAAATAAAACTACAGGCACAAATATAAGAATACATATTTCCGCGAGCATACGCTGAGAAGTCCGCGCATATTTTATATTTGTTTTTATTTTGTGAAAAATATCAGATAAATATAATCTAAAATCATAAAAATACTTTACTGATATTTTTATTCCTACCTTTCTGTATATATAAATCAATTTTAATGATAAAATTAATATCAGTAATCTTAGCGGCCATAAAAAATCTCTCGTGATCCGAGAAATATAAAATGTCACAGAGCCGTTATGTTCCTCCACAATCGTCGTTATACGTTTCAGCAAATCATTTTCAAGCATTGCCTCGAAAAACAGCCAGCCGTCCTGAGTAAACGGGCTATTCCCCACGGCAGCACAGGAAGGAGGAAGGCAAGCAGACATAGAAGCAGCCAACGCGGCTTGAGCATGTTTATTCCGTATCTGGCGAGCCAGACTATGCCCATACACAGGGCGGGAGCCAGCATATGGAAGCCCTTGGCCATGAAAGCCAGTCCCAATAAAAAGCATGTCGCGCCAACGCAGAAAAGACGGCGTTTTATATTCAGAGCCGCCATGCCGGCGCCTGTGCAAAGCATGATATACAGAGCGTCGGGGTCGCCTGTCCGGACATTATGGTTGGTGACAAATCTGCCCGCGGTGATCAGGAAATAAGCGGCCAGCAAACCCACCGGCCAGGACAGGCGTTTGCCCGCGAAGATCACGACCATGCTCGCGCTGATTAAGGAGCAGAGCACGGAAGCGATGCGCAGGCCGAGAGGCGTGAAGCCGCAGAATATAAACCCCAGGGCGACGCTCCAGAAACTCAGGGGCGGTTTGGTGTTCCAGTAATCCGGACTCCCGTTGAAGGTGTTGACGATCATATTGCCGCTTTTGAGCATCTCGTAGGCGGAAACGCCGTGTCTTGCCTCATCCCAGTTATGGATGGGTTCAGTATCTATAAAGAGCAGGCTGTTGCACAGGAACACAAGCGCAAGCAGACAGGCGCAGGCGATGAGCCGCCAGCCGGCGTTCTCATCCTCCGCTCCCCGGCGGAAGACAGCCACCCGGAACAACAGGTAGCCGGAAGCCGTGACTGGAGGCACGCTGAGGATCTTGCTCAGAACGGGAGAGCATCCCAGGCGCAGAGCTATGTGGAAAACCGCCATGCCCAGAAGCAGGGTCAGGATGCAACAGAAAATATAGCGGGAAAAACGGCGAAAAAAAGGGCCGAAGGCATCTTTTGACGCAAAACGGAAAGTGAAGCGCTGATCGGCGAAAAACCGGCAAAGCACGCTGGTGGAGAAGGCAAGAATAAAGCAGGCTGAACGGCCCGAAAAATCAAGCCCGGTCAGGACGTAAAAAAATGACGAAATCGAGCAAAGTCGCCCATAAGCCCACCCATAAAAAACGCAGTATCTCCTTGAAGCGTCCGGGCAATGTCAGCATTGAAATATCACTGTTAAAGCGGATCCTGTTCCCCGGCGGGAGAATGCCTTGCCGTAAGGCCGGTGTTTACGGCATGGCGGATGATATAGAGCGGACGATTTTTCGCTTCTTCGTAGATCTTGCCGATATATTCCCCGATAATCGCTATGGAGATGAGAATCATCCCGCCAATCAGCGAAATTACCCCGATCAGGGAGGACCATCCGGGTACCGTGTTACCCGCCGCATGTTGCCAAAGCGCGTATATGCACATCATAAACCCGCACAGGCCGGTACAAAATCCCAAAAAGGCGACGCCGCGAATAGGAAAATTGGAAAACGACGTTATAGCGTTCCAGGCGAAGGAGACCATCTTGTGCAAGGGGTACTTGCTCTCTCCGGCTTCACGTCCGTTGCGCACATAAGGGACGGGCACCTGTCTGAAGCCGGTCCAGGCGAACATGCCGCGCAGAAAACGGTGAGCTTCCGGCATGGAATTGATCGCGTCCAGACATGGCCTGGAGATAAGACGGAAGTCGCCGGCATCCACAGGTAAATCTTTATGGACGCAACGGCGCATCAGGCGATAAAAGAGCCAGGCCGTGACCTTTTTCGGAACGGATTCGCCCTTTCTGGCGATGCGCTGACCATAAGCGATATCGTATCCTTCCTCATATCTGCGGATCATTTCCGGGATGACTTCCAGCGGATCCTGCAAATCCGCGTCCATGACGACAGCGGCGCAGCCGGCTGCATGGCGCAGGCCGGCTGTCACCGCCGCCTGATGCCCGAAGTTACGACTGAAGGAAAGGAATTTCACCCAAGGACACGCTTCCGCCCAAGCCGCGCAAAAAGCAAAAGACCCGTCGTCCGAACCGTCATCCACAAGCACAACTTCGCAATCGAACCCGCGCTGTCCCTCCAGCCACTCTTCCAGGGCGGAACGCAGAAGCGGCAGACTCTCTTCCTCGTTATACACGGGGATGACAATACTCAGGCGCGAGAGTTTTCTGGGCGTCAGGCGGGCGGAACCGCCGCGTAATTCAGGGCTTGCGCCAGACGAATTTTGTATGATCATTCTACACCAAAGCGGTTCCAGCGGCTTACGCTTGTTCAGATGAACCGCCGCGTCGAAGTTTCAGCCGGACTTAAAGCGTTTTTCCGCCGTTCCGTCGCTGCGCGGCGCGCCGGCGCCCAGACTTGCCTATAGCACTAGGCAGATATGGATTAAATGTCAACTTTATTGGATGTTATTCTATTTTGTATGCCGTAAACGCAAGATACGGTTTACACTCAAAAAGGAGTGTAAAGCGTGGCTTCCAGAAAGATTCAGAGACTGGCGTCGATTGTCGGCGGGAATATCAGCCGCAGACGCAGGCAGATGGGGATAACCCAGGCGGAATTGGCGGAGAGGCTTGGTGTGGGAGGCGATTCCCTGTCCCGCATTGAGAAGGGAGTGGTCGCTCCAAGATTCCAGCGGCTGGAGGAGATAGCTTCGGCTCTGGATTGCGCCGTGGCTGAGCTGTTCAGGAAAGAGGGCGAGCCGCTCGTCGTCAGGCTGGGCACGGTGGAAGATATGCTGCGTCCATTGCCGCCGTACGCTCAGGAGGATATCGTCCGCCTGATGCTGGATTTGGCCCGGGTAATTGAAAAACGCCTTCAGGGCATTTGAGGCAAAGACGGCTCAGGCGTCCTGTTTCTCCCGGCGCGCATACATATCAGCCGCCTCCATAAAATCCAGCCTGTAGCGGGCTTTGGCGGCGCTGCGGCCCAGAAGGCCCCGCAGGCCCGGCAGGCCGGAGAGCAGCAGAATCAACCTGTATTTGCGGCGCTTGAAGGCGGCGAACCTGGGCGGGTCGCTTTTCTGGCGTAAAATATCCGCGGCCGCTTCCGGATGGAGCGCGTACAAACGCTCGTGTTTCTTGAGCACATAGCGCTTGACTCCCGCGTTTTCGCCGCCGAAAATGCTTCCGTACAGGCGCTTGAATCTGCTCTGGGCGGAATCCCCGTGCCGCCGGTAATGATAAAGAGTCTCCTCAATACGCTGAAAACGCCTGCCCAATTCCAGCAGGGAAAGCCAGAAATCAAAATCCTCGGAAACCTTCAACTTGGGATCATACCCCGGGGTGGCGGCCCAGTCGGCTTTGCGGAACATGCTCAGAGCCGTGTGGCATCTGCCCCGGAGTATGTTTTCCGTAGTGCATTCCCTCCGCCCGGCCGGGCCTTTCCTGTCCCCGAAATGGCGGGTCATGGCATTGACCAGACCCAGAGAGGCGTCAGCTTCCAGCAGGGCCACGGCTTTTTCCGCAAAGGTGGGCTCGCAGGTGTCGTCGGCGTCCAGAGTAAGGATGTATTTTCCCCTGGCCGCGGTGATGCCGTTGTTGCGGGCCGCGGACACTCCGGAATTTTCCTGGCGCAGGACGCGGATGCGCGGGTTTGACGAAAATTCGAGAAGAGCGGCGCTCTCTTCCGCCCTAGAACCGTCATCGACAATAACGATTTCAAGCTCAGGCCAGGTCTGCCGCAACAGGGCTTCAACCGCCTCGCGCACAAAGGCGCCCTGATTGTAAAAGGGGACCACGGCGGAAACCAGAGGCCGGGACGTGCTCATGGCAAACTCCATCATAACTTCTCCCGTCAGAAGCAGGCGATATGCTAGCCGGGTACCGCTTCAAAGTCCACAAGAAATTCCGGCTTGCCTCACTTGCGGGAGCGCCCCCGTTCTGTTATCTCAGGCGTATCCCGTTGCGAGGCTTATCTTGAACAACATTTCTTTCCGTTGCGGCTGGGTGGCCCTGATGGGGCCGCCCAATGCCGGAAAATCCACTTTTTTGAACAGTTGCCTGGGGCAGAAGGTGGCCATAGTCACCCCGCGCCCGCAAACCACGCGCAACCAGATTACCGGCATACTCTCGGACAGAGGGGCGCAGGTGCTTTTCATGGACACCCCGGGAGTGCACCAGTTGCGCGGCAAGATGAACCGCGTGCTTCTGCAGGCGGCCTGGCAGGCCATGGATGACGCGGACGTGCTTTTGCTTGTCCTTGACGGCGACCTGTACGCGCGCAAACCCGAATACCTTGAGCCTGATCTCAAACCGCTTCTCCTGCCTCTGCGGGCGGAAGCCAGACCCCTGCTACTGGCCCTGAACAAGGCGGATCTTCTGGGGGACAAGGCGCGGCTCCTGCCCCTGCTGGAAAAACTGCATCAAGAGCTGCCCAGGGCGGAGATATTTCCCGTCTCCGCCCTGACCGGAGAAGGGCTGCCGGAACTCCTGCTGACGATCAAAGAGCTCCTCCCCGAAGCTCCGGCGCAATTTCCGGAAGATCAGCTCTCCACCTTGTCTCTGCGCTTTATGGCGGCTGAAATTATCAGAGAAAAGCTCTTCATGAATCTGCGCCGGGAACTGCCCTACTATGTGGCTGTGGATATAGAAAACTGGCGGGAAGAGGCGGAAATTACGTTCATCGACGCCATAATTTATGTAGGCCGGAATTCACATAAAGGCATAGTCATCGGGCACGGAGGAAAAAATCTGAAAGAAGTGGGCCAGAAAGCCCGCCAGGACATAGCCGCCCTCCTGAACAGCAGAGTGCACCTGGAGTTATGGGTAAAAGTCAGGGAAAACTGGCCGGAAGATCAGATTTTTCTGCGGCAGATCGGTCTCGGCCGGCAAATGTGAATGCGGGCGCCTGGCGTGAAATGCTTTATTTCTCCGCGCTGTGCAGCCAGACAACACCCTTGGTGAAAGCCTTCCAGGAAACCCGCGAAAAACCCGCCCGGCGTATTTCCTCTCCCAGATCCTCCGCCCTGGGAAAGCTGCGGATGCTCCGGGCCAGATAAACGTAAGCCTCTCTCTGGCCGGAAACAAGGCCGGCCAGACGGGGCATAACGGAGCAAAGATAAAGATTGTACAGCCTTTTCCAAGCCGCGCTCCCGGCGGCGGCGCCGAATTCCAGCACATAAAGACGCCCTCCGGGCATCAGCGCCCGGTGCATTTCGCTCAAGGTCTCCCCTCGCGCGGGCATGTTGCGCAAACCAAAGGCCAGGGTCAGAGCTGCCACTGACCCGGACGGCAGGGGCAAAGCGCCGGCATCGGCGTCAATGATGGCGAGCGGAGCGAAAGGAGAAGCTTTGCCGGCGTGAAAGGCGGCTTTTTCCCTCCCTCTTCTCAGCATGGGCAGAGAGATGTCCATGGCCAGAATGCGCCGTTCCGGATAGCGCCTGGCCAGGGCAATGGAAACATCGCAGGTGCCGGCCGCCAGATCCAGCAGCGCGCCCGGCGGAGAAGCGGCCACGGCTTCAACCAGTTGCCGCCGCCAGTACAAATCCAGCCCCAGGCTGAGGGTATGGTTAAGAAAATCATAAAACGGAGTTATGGAGGCAAAAAGCCGGCGAACGGAATCCTTCTGCCGGGCGCGGGATTCGGGCATACGTCTCTTTTTCGGCGCTTACTTTAACGTCTCGGCCAGGGCGGCGATTTCTTCGCGGATTACTCTGGCCGCGGCCGCGGCCGCGTACTTGTCCATATTGGAACGCATGTCCGCAAGCTCGGATTTCAGGGCGGCGATTTCGGCCCGCAGGGAGGCCAGATCCGCGCCCGAAGAAGCCACTACGCCCTCTTTGCGGCCCGGAGCGACCCGGACCGCGGACAGGACGCGCCTGGGGGGCGCGGCCGGCGCCGCGGGAACGGCCGGAGAGGCCGGAGCGGGGGCGCTCCTGCCCTTGGGCGCGGCCGCCAGCACAGTATCAAGAAGAGTATCCAATTCTTCGACATCAACGCCGCCGGCGGAGGGCGAAGGCTTTCCCGCGGAGGCGGACACGCCGGCAGGTGATGAAATCACCGCTTTCGCCCGCGCCGGTTTTGCCGCGGCCGCGGGAGGGGAGACGGGTTTGCTCCCGGCGGGAGGAGAAGCGGGGGCCGCGAGATTCTCGACGAATTTACCCATGGCCTGTTGCGCGCTTTCCGTGGGCGCAAGCTGCTCCAAACCCGGCGGAACCAGCTTGCCGGACCTGGGGACAAAGCTCTCCGCCTTTTCCGGCGGCGCGGAAAGACGGCCGACGAATTCGCTCATGGCCCGCTGCGCGCCTTCCGTGGGCGCAAGCTGCTCCAGACCCGGCGGAACCAGCTTGCCGGACCTGGGGACAAAGTTTTCCGCCTTTTCCGGCGGGGCTGAGGCCGGAGGAACGGAGACCGGCGGTGAAGCTGAGACCGGAGGAGAGGAAACCGGCGGCGGAGAAGGCGGAGCCGAGGCCGGAGGAACGGAGACCGGCGGCGGAGCGGACGGAGAATTTGCGGCCGCCTTGGCCGCGGCCACCCCGGCCGCCAAAACGGCCAGATCCAGATCTTCGGCAGGGGCTGCCTGGGGCGGGGCGCCGGGAGGCGGAACGGTTTGAGGGCCCGGAGACGCCTGAGCCGGAGAAGCATGGGGCGCCGGGAAAGCCGCCGCCGGAAACGGGGCGGCAGGCGAAGCGGCGGAAGGCCGGGAAGCCTGGGTTTTCTGCTCCTTTACTCCCAGCTCGTTCAGCAGATTATCCAAATCCGAAAGCGGAGAAAGATTGATCTCTTCATTGGGATTGACTTCATGATCCGTGGCCGTGGGATTGGCAATGGGCACGGCGACCACCTCCGGAGCCCCCTCCCCGGCCTGGAGAAGCGGCGGCGGTTCCGGAGCTCCCGCCGGGGCGGGCCGGGGCGCTGGCTCCGGAGGGGAGGGGACATCAAACCCCGCGGAAACAGGAGCGGAAGGAGCCGTTTTGCCCTTCCTCAACATGGCGTCAAGCTCGGCTCCGAAGTCAGGCTCCAAATCCCGGCTCTGCCCCTCGGCGGGCGGAGCGTTCCGCAGTGGAGCGCTCCCGGCCTCCGGAGCGACAGCTACACCCGGAAGCTCTCCGGATTCCGGATCTCCAGGCTTGACGACCTCGGTCAATTCAAGAATGTCTTCATCCGCCATACGCAATCCTCAGACAGAAGGCCGCACGGGGGCTGCCCGGCATTACCGCGAAGCAATCCCTCCGCGCAAAACGCTTCAGGACGGATGGCACTTGGACTTGGCGCAACCCGCAAGTTCCCTCTTCTTGTCCCTGTCGTTGCCCGCGGCCTTGGTGTGGCAGGAAACGCAGGTTTCAAACTTGGCACCCTTGGCCTTGTGGAAAGCCTGATAATAAGAGTTGACGCTCTTGTCCTTCTGATCCAGATTGTCGTGACAGCCGGCGGTGGCACAGGAACGGTAATCCTCCACCTCGTTCACCGGATGATGGCAGTCCACGCACTTCAGATCGGCGTGGGTGGAATGGTTGAAAACAACCACCTTTTTCACGCGATCCATCTTCAGGCCGTCAGCCGGCACCTCCGGAGCCGCCGCCGCGGTCATGACAAAGAGGCCCAGCAGAAACAGCAGGCCAATAAAAAAAACCTTCTTCATGGCAACAAACCTCCTCCCGGACACGCAATTACCTTAAACCGAATAATACCGGGCCTGAAAGACCGCCAGCGGAGCGGTCCAGCCCTGTCCTCTCCCGGAACATTGAAAAGCGATGCCGCCTTGTAAAGAAGCTCCCCTTGTTAAAGAAGCTACCGGCAACCTGTCGATTTCTTATACAGGAAAACGGTTAAAAAAACCAGAAAAAAAACAGCATCTTCCCCAAAAACAATTTTTTTGCCGGAAAGCGGACGCAAGCGACTATTTCATCCTGTAGGTGATGCGCCCGCGGGTCAGATCATAGGGGGAAAGCTCCACCTTGACCTTGTCGCCCGGCAGTATGCGGATATAAAATTTGCGCATCTTGCCGGAAATATGCGCCAGCACGGCGTGTCCGTTTTCAAGCTCCACATTGAACATGGCGTTGGGCAGGGCTTCCTGCACAATCCCGTCCACTTCTATGGCTTCCTCTTTTGCCATTCTGCCTCCAGTGTTGCTGTGTTTGATCCGCGACGGCTCCGTACGCCGGCCGGATTGCCCTCTCCCCCTGAAGGGAGAAGCTACCGGGAAGGTATGCCCGGCAAAGCCGGGCGTCAAGCGGAAATCTCCCCGGGAGGTATAAGCTTCGGGCCATAGAGAAAATCCTGGAATTGCATTTGAAAAAGCCGGGCGAATATGCGAACCTCCCCCGCAAGCCGTATGAAAAGGAGCGGCGAATCATGCTCGAAGCTGCAACCTTCCTCTGCGGAGCCGTGGTCATGGCCCTGGAAATGACCGGCTCCCGCCTGCTGGCCCCCTACCTGGGAAGTTCCGTGCTCGTCTGGACAGCCCTCATCGGCGTGATCCTGGCTTTTCTGTCCGGCGGTTACTGGCTGGGCGGAAAACTTGCCGACAGAGACCCCAGCCGCAAAAAACTCTCCCTGATCATCCTGGCGGCAGCCTTCTGCGTGCTGGGCACGGCCGTCTTCCACCCGGGGCTGCTCGGCGCCGTGTCCGGCCTGCAGGCACCCCCCGAATATTCGGCCATCCTGGCGGCCGCTCTGCTCTTCGGCCCGGCCAGCCTCCTCCTGGGCATGGTTTCTCCCTATATGGTGAGAGTGGCCCTGCAATCCCGCCGGGTGCCGGTGGAGGAATCAGGCGCCGTCATCGGGCGCTTTTCCGCGGCCGGAGCCATAGGTTCCATTCTGGGCACCTTTGCCGGAGGATATTATCTCATCTCCTGGGTGGGCTCGCGGCAGAGCCTGTATCTGCTCTCATCCTCCCTGATGATCATCTCCCTGATCACCCTGCTCTCGGATCGCCTAACCCTGCGCCGCGGAAAAATCCTTGCCCTGCTGCCCCTGCTGGGCCTCGGCCTCTGCCTGTACTTTGTCCACTCCCAGCGAACTCTGGAACTCGCGCAGGAAAAACAGGGCAACTTCAGCCTGGATACCCGCTATAACCATTTGCAGATTCAGGAAGGCTTAACCGCCGGAGGGATCCGTCTGCGCGTTCTTTCCACCCCGCCCCAGCTCACGCAGGCCGCCATGGACGTAAACAACCCCGCAAGCCTCTTTCTGGAGTACACCAAACATTATGCCCTGGCCTGGCAGCTCCGCCCCCAGGCGAAAAAACTTCTCATGATCGGAGGAGCGGCCTATTCCGTACCCAAGTATCTGCTGCGCACGCGCAAAGAAATACAACTGGACGTGGTGGAAATAGACCCGGAGATGACCGCTCTGGCCCGCAGCCGCTTCGAGCTGCGGGAAGACCCCCGCCTGCGCGTCTTTCACGAGGACGCGCGCACCTTTCTGAACCGTTACGCCGCGAGCCGGGCGGCGGATTACGACATCATCATGGGCGACGCCTTCAGTTCCGCCTACAACATACCCTTTCAGCTCAGCACCGTGGAATGCGCGCAGCGCATCCACGCCTCCCTGGCCGCGGACGGCATCTACATAGGCAATATACTTTCGGCCGTCACCGGTGAAAAATCCTATCTCCTGCGCAGTTTCCGGGCCAGCTTTGAAGAAGTCTTCCCTTCCGTGCACGTCTTCCCTCTCCGCCCGGAAAAGGCGGACAGCGTGCAGAACGTCATGCTCCTGGCCCTGAAAAACGGGTATACCCTGCCCCGGCCCCAGGAGCTGGAACAGGCCGGCATGAACCGGGCTTTGCTCGAATTTCCGCAACAGGCCGCCGAGGAATTCGCCGTCGCCCATAAAATGCTGCGCAATGAATGGCGCATCATTCTGGAGGAAGACCTCCCCCCCCTCCGCGACGACTTCGCACCGGTGGAGCGCTACGCTCTGCCCCTGATCGGGGAGTAGGCGCGCCGTTTACCCTACTTCCAGCCGCCGCCCAGGGATTTATAGAGGTTGACGGAGTTGAGCTCCCTCTGCAGTTCGCTGTCGATATAAGCCCGTTGCGCGCTGAAAAGCATGCGCTGGGCGTCCAGGACGTTCATGAAGCTGTCCACGCCGATCTCGTAGCGCAGGTTGGAAATGTCGTAGGACTGCTGGGAAGCGTCGCGCAGGGATTTCACAGCCTCCAGCTGTTCCGTGATGGTGGAGCGCTGGGCCAGGGCGTCCGCCACTTCGCGGAAAGCTCCCTGAATGGCCTTCTCGTAAGCGGCCACGGCCATATCCCTCTGGATATGCGCGCCTTCCAGATTGGCGAGAAGGCTACCCCCGGTGAAAAGGGGCAGTCCCACCTGGGGGGTGAAATTCCAGGTTCTGGAATCCTTGGCGAACAAATCGTCCAGATCCGCGCTGATCAGACCCAGGGTCGAAGTCAGGCTTATACTGGGGAAAAAACTCGCCCTGGCCGCGCCGATATTGGCGTTAGCCGCTTTCAGGGCGTGTTCGGCCTCCAGAATATCCGGGCGGCGTTCCAGAAGCCTGGAGGAAACGCCCACCGGAATGTCTTCAAAGCGTTCCACCTCCGCCAGGCGGGAGGGTATTTTCAGCCCCGGGGGGAGCGAGCCGCCCAGGAGCAGAACCAGGGCGTTTTCCAGGCGCAGAAGCGTGGTATGCAGGTTGACGGCGTTGACCCTGGCCTCTTCCACCGCCATCCTGGCCTGGTTGACCGTAAGCTGCGAGGCCAGGCCCTGCCGGTACATGGCCTCGATCATGAGATGGGACTCCCGGCGGCTGGCATAGGTGCCGGCGGTGAGATCGTATTGCTCCCTGCAGGCCACGAGTTGCAGGTAGGTGGAAGCGACTTCGCCGATTATGGCGAGGCGGGCGCCGTAAGCCGCGCTCTCCGAGGCCAGGTAGCTTTCCAGAGCCGCCTCGTTCAGGCTGCGCACCCTGCCGAAAATATCCAGTTCATAGGAAGTTATGCCGACGCTCAGGGAATAGCGCCGGGCGACGGCGCTTTCCGGTCCCGCCTGAAAGGTGCGGCTCCGCTGATTGGAGGCCGCCCCGCCCGCGGCTACGTCCGGAAACAGCTCCGAACGCTGAATCCTGTACAGGGCCTGATTTTTCTCCACATTCAGCAGAGCGAGCCGCAAATCGCGGTTGTTCTCCAGGGCCGCCGCAATCAGGCTCCGCATGCCGGCATCGCGGTAAAAATCCTGCCAGGGGAGATCCTCGGGCAGAACGGCGGAGTCGCCGAGCGCTTCTCCCCTGTCCGGGGCCGCCCTGTCCCCCGCGCCTTCCGCCCGCCTCTCTTCCGCCCCCGGGCCGCGGTATTCCGGATATTCCGGAAAAGAGCCCTCCACCGGCGAAGCCGGGCGCTCGTAATCCGGAGCCAGGGAGCATCCCCCCGAAAACAGCGGCAAAAGCAGGAGCAGAGGCGGCAGAAACAGAGCCGCGGCCCGCCCCGGCCCGCGGACTCCCCCGGCGGGAAGCCCCTCCGGGCGTGATTCCTTGATCCTTCCGGCTTTACTCGTTTGCATGGATCTTCCTTTTTTAATTCAGCTCTTCTTGCGCCCGGAGGCGAAGATGCGGGATATCTGCACAAAAAAGATCGGGATGAAGAATATGCCCAGTACGGTGGTCGTGGCCATGCCGCCCAGCACCCCGGTGCCTATGGCGTTCTGCCCGCCGGAGCCGGCCCCGCCGCTGATGGCCAGCGGAACGACTCCCAGCATGAAGGCGAAAGAGGTCATCAGGATGGGGCGCAGGCGCAGGCGGCAGGCCCCCACCGTGGCCTCAATGAGATCCATGCCCTTTTCCTGCATCTCCTTGGCGAACTCCACAATCAGAATGGCGTTCTTGGCCGAGAGGCCCACAATGGTCAGCAGGCCGACCTGGAAATACACGTCGTTGTTCATCTGGCGCAGATAAGTCACGCCCAGGGCGCCGATGACGCCCAAAGGCACCACCAGCATGACGGAAATGGGGATGGACCAGCTTTCGTACAGCGCGGCCAGGCAGAGAAAAACCACCAGCAGCGAGATGGCGTACAGAGCCGGGGCCTGCGTTCTGGACTGCCTCTCCTGGAAGGAGAGGCCGGTCCAGTCGACGGCGTAGCCGGGAGGCAGCTTCCGGCCCAGCTCTTCCATCAGATCCATGGCCGCCCCGGAACTGAAACCCTGCACTCCCTGCCCGGTCACCTTCATGGCCGAAACCCCGTTGAAACGCTCCAGATAGGGGGAGTCCCTGACCCAGCTTCCGCCGGCTATGGAAGAGAAAGGCACCATTTCATTCCGGGTGTTGCGGATGTAAATGCGGTTGAAATCGTCCGGTTGCATGCGGTAGGGGGCGTCCGCCTGCATGATCACTTTCTTGGTCCGGCCCCGATCCACGAAGTTGTTGATGTAATACCCGCCCCAGAGAGAAGAGACGGTCGTTATCACCTCGCTCACCGGCAAATTCTGGGCGCTGGCCTTTTCCCAGTCTATTTTCAGGCGGTACTGGGCGGTATCGCCCCGGTTATCCGGACGCACCTGGGTAATCTTGTCCGCCTGCTGGGAGGCCAGGCTCATCAGCATATACAGGGCGTTCCTCAGTTCGTCGTGCCCCTGGCCGCTGTTGTCCACCAGCTCAAGCTCAAAGCCGGAGGAAGTGCCCAGTTCCATAATGGCCGGAGGCTGGATGACGAAAACCATGCCTTCGCCGGTAAAAAGCAGCTTCTGCCGGGCGCGGGCGGCTATGGCCGCGGCCTTCTGCCCGGCCTCCGGCCTCTCCTCCCAGTCCCTGAGGCGGATGAAGAGCATGCCCACATTCTGGCCGCTGCCTCCGAAGCTGAAGCCCATGATGCCCGTCACCGAGAGCACGTTCTTCTTTTCAGTTTCCAGAAAATATTTTTCCACTTCGCCGATCACGGCCCTGGTGCGCTCAAAGGTCGCCCCCTCCGGCAGTTGCACCATGCCCATGAGCACTCCCTGATCCTCGTCCGGCAGAAAGGCGGTGGGCAGACGCGCGAAGCTCAGCGCCATCACCCCGAAAATGAGAACATAGACCAGGAACATGGGCCGGGGGTGGCGCAGTATTCTGCCGACGCAGGCGGAGTACCAGAGGGTGAAACGGGTGAAAGAGCGGTTGAAGGCGCCGAAAACGCCCTGCTGATGCACGGAGCCGCCGCCGCTGGCCGGGCGCTCCCCGGCCGGCTTGAGAAAGGTGGCGCAAAGGGAGGGTGTGAGCACCAGGGCCACCACCACTGAAAGAAGCATGGCCGAAACGATGGTGATGGAGAACTGCCGGTAAATCACTCCGGTGGAACCGCCGAAGAAAGCCATGGGAATGAACACCGCAGAAAGCACAAGGCCTATGCCCACCAGGGCGCCGGTGATCTGGGTCATGGATTTGCGGGCCGCGTCGCGCGGGGAAAGATGCTCCTCGTGCATGATGCGCTCGACGTTCTCCACGACCACAATGGCGTCGTCCACCAGCAGGCCTATGGCCAGCACCATCCCGAACATGGTCAGGGTATTGATGCTGAACTGAAAGGCCGCCATGGCCGCGAAGGTGCCCAGCAGCACCACCGGCACCGCGATGGTGGGGATGAAAGTGGCCCGGAAATCCTGCAGAAACAGGTACATCAGAAAGAAAACCAGGACAATGGCTTCCAGCAGGGTCTTGACCACCTCTTTCAGGGAAATGCGCACGAAGGGCGTGGTGTCGAAGCCGACCCTCCATTCGATATTGGGAGGAAAGAAGGCCGAAAGCTCGTTCATCTTATCCACCACCTGATTCGCCGTGCCTATGGCGTTGGCCCCGGCGGCCAGGCGCAGGGCTATCCCCGAGCAGGGCTTCCCGTCATAGCGGGACATAAAGGAGGTGATTTCGCCGGAAAGCTCCATTCGGGCGACGTCTTTCAGCTTGACCATGGAGCCGTCCATATTGGTCCTGATGATGATGTTCTCGAATTGCTCGATGTAATTCATGCGGCTCTGGGCCGTGACGGAAAAGCTGATCCTCTGCCCTTCCACCGCCGGGGGCCCGCCTATGTAACCGGCGTTGATGTCGTTGTTCTGGGACTGCACCGCCGCGATAATGTCCGAGGCGTTCAGGCCGTACTTGCCGAGCAGGGACGGGTCCGTCCAGATGCGCATGGAATACTGCGAGCCGAACATCTGGACCTCGCCCACGCCTTCAATGCGGCTCAGGGGGTCCTGCAGGTGGCTCACGGCGTAATCGCCCAGATCCTGAAAATTCAGGGTGTTGTCGGTGTTCACCAGGGCGACCATGAAAAAGAAGCTGGCGGAGGACTTTACCACGCGCAGGCCGTTTCTCTGCACCACGTCGGGCATCATGGGCGTGACCAGTTGCAGCTTGTTCTGCACCTGCATCTGGGCCACATCCGGATTCGTCCCGGCGGCGAAGGTGAGCTGCACCCGCGACATCCCCGAAGCGTCGCTGGTGGAGGTCATATAGCTGAGGTTGTCTATGCCGGTCATCTGCTGCTCGATGAGCTGCGTCACCGAATCCTCCACCGTTTTGGCCGAGGCTCCGGAATAAATGCCTATGACTGTGACCGTGGGCGGGGCTATATTCGGATACTGCGACACCGGCAGCGTATAAATGCCCATGACTCCGGCCAGCATGATGATGATGGCGATGACCCAGGCGAAAATCGGGCGATCGATGAAAAAATGTGACATGCTGCGTCTACCTGCGGATTACTGTAAGAGATATACTGTAAGAGATATGCTGACTTCAAAAGATACGCTAACTTCCCGCCCTCTCCAGCGCCGGGTCGGGAAGCCGGGCCGAATCCCCGGCCTTCTCCCCGTGAATGTAGGTCGCGGCGGGAACGCCCGCCCTCACCCGGTTCACTCCTTCCACAATCACCTTGTCGCCGGCTTCCAGCCCCGCCCCCTCCCCGCTTCTTCCGGGCAGCACAATCCAGGCGGAATTATCGTAAATACGCGAGGTATTGATGACGCGCTGCTCCACCAGCCCCTGCCCGTTGACGATCAGCACCATAGCCTCTCCTCTGGGCGTTCTCTGCACAGCCTCCAGGGGAACCAGAAGGGCGTTTTCCGTAATGCCTTCCGTCACCACGGCCCGCACGAACATGCCGGGGAGAAGGAGGTTTTCGGGGTTCTGCACGGTGGCGCGCATGGTGATGGACCCGGTGCTCTGATTGACCGTGGCGTCGTAAAGCATCATTCTGGCCTCATGCTCGTAGGGGAGCCCGTCCTCCAGAATCAGCCTGACCCCCACGGCGTTTTCCCCGGCCGAGGCCATGACCCCGCTCTGCAAACTGCGCTGCAGGCGCAGAAAATCGGCGCTGGACTGCGTTATGTCAATGTACATGGGGTCCATCTGCTGCACGGAAACCAGGGGAGTGGACTGGCCGGCCGTGACCAGAGCGCCTTCCGTCACACTGGAGATGCCCACCCGCCCGGAGACAGGGGAAAAAACCCTGGTGTAATCCAGATTGATTCTGGCGGTTTTCACCGCGGCTTCGGCCGAGGCCACGTCCGCCTGGGCCAGACGGTACTGGGCCAGGGCGTTGTCGTACTCCTGCTGGCTCACGCCTCTGACCTTCACGATTTCCGCGTAGCGATCCGCCACGCTCTTGGCGTTGATCACGGCGGTCTGCGCCTTTTGCTGCGCCGCCAGGGCGGTTTCATACTGGGCCTGATACATGGAGGGATCTATCTGGTAGAGCTGCTGCCCGGCCTTCACCTCCGAGCCTTCCTCAAACATGCGCCTGAGAATTATGCCGTTCACCTGCGGCCGCACTTCCGCCGTGGCGTGGGAAGCCACCCGCCCGGTAAGCTCCGTGGTGGTGATCACGTCCCGCAATTCCAGCACCTCCACTCCCACCTGGGGAAGCTGCTCCTGCCGGGCCTGCTGAACCTTCCCCTCGTCGCCGCAGCCGGCGAACGGAAAAAGAATCAAGGCCGGGAAGACCCACCGCAAAACAATCCGCCGGCCAAGGCCGGCTCCGTTCATATTGTGGAACATAGATTTTTCCTGTGCGTGCTGAAACGCTTGCGCGATTGTTTGTCTTTTGCTAGAGTATACTCTAATGATTTCTTTATAGGCCATTTTTGGCCTTGTCAATACGCGGACTGAAAAAACTCCGGGATGGAAAAGGAAAAATTGGGAAACAAAGCTTCCCGCTCCTATAACTCCGTTGTCCGGCGGAAGCGGGCCGAAGAAACCCGCGACCGCATAGCGGACGCGGCCGAAAGCCTGATCACGGACAACGGCTACGAGCACACGACCATAGGAGCCATCGCCGCTCTGGCCGGAGTGGCCCCGCAGACGGTCTACGCGATTTTTCACTCCAAGCAGGGCATTCTCATCCACCTGCTCAAACGCTCGATGCAGTCCATCCATAAGGAAGCCAGCTACCAATCCATCATAAGCAAAGACTCCCTCGCGGAAATGGCCAAGGAAATAGCGGCCATCCTGAGCAGGCATGGGAAGAAAAGCATTTCCGTCCTCAACTCCCTGGGAGGCTTTGAAGTCGTCTACCCGGAATTGTCGCAGCTTATGAGGGAAGCGGACGAAAACCGCCGCGCCCATATTCTCGGGGGGCTGAGGGAGGTTCTGAAAATACGCTCCTGCGCCCTGAACCCCGGGCAGGAAAAAATTCTGGTCGACATACTCTGGGCCTTTACCGACCCCGCCCTCTATCATATGCTGGTCGCGCAATGCGGCTGGCCGGACATGCACTATGAGCTTCTGCTGCAAAGAGTGCTCGAAATCATCATGCGGGACGTGGCCCCGGAAATGCTGCGCGCCATGACCGAAAGCAACTGAAAAGCGCCCGAGGAAAAAACATGATTACCCTGCACGAACAAGGAGGGGTGTTGCGCCGCGGAGTTCCCGACAGCTCCCCGGAGGCCCTGCGCGCCGGAAAGCCGGAAGGCTTCCGGGGCACAATGGCCTGGCGCATCCTGGAAAAGCACAACCTTTCCGGCAGGACGGACAGGCTGGAACTGCGCTTCGACGCCCTGGCCTCGCACGACATCACCTATGTGGGCATAGTGCAGACGGCCAGAGCCAGCGGGCTGGAAGCCTTCCCCCTGCCCTACGTGCTGACCAACTGCCACAACAGCCTGTGCGCCGTGGGCGGCACCATCAACGAGGACGACCACAACTTCGGGCTTTCCGCGGCCCGCAGATACGGCGGGGAGTTCGTCCCCCCGCATCTGGCCGTCATCCACCAGTATGTGCGGGAAAGACTGGCCGGGGGCGGCAGGATGATCCTGGGCTCGGACAGCCATACCCGCTATGGGGCCCTGGGCACGCTGGGCATAGGCGAAGGCGGCCCGGAACTCGTGAAGCAGCTCCTGAACCGCGGTTACGAAATCGGGCGCCCGGAAGTGGCGGCCGTTTATCTGAAAGGGCGCCCCCGCGCCGGAGTGGGGCCGCAGGATATAGCCCTGGCCCTGATCCGCGCCCTCTTTCCTAAAGGCCTGGTCAAAAACCGCATCCTGGAATTTTTCGGTCCGGCCCTGCCTTTCCTCTCCACGGAATATCGCCTGGGCATAGACGTGATGAGCACGGAAACCGCCTGCCTTTCCTCCATCTGGCAGACCGACGGCCGGGTGAAAAAATATCTGGCCCTGCACGGAAGGGAAGAGGACTACCTGGAACTGCGCCCTGAAGAAGGCGCGTATTACGATCTCGTGGCGGAAGTGGACCTGGGTATGGCCGAACCCATGATCGCCCTGCCCTTTCACCCGAGCAACGCTTACAGCATACGCACCTTTCTGGAAAACGCCGAGGATCTCCTGGCCGAAGTGGAAAGGGAAAGCCGCGCCCATGCCGGGGAGCTTTCCCGGCCCCCCCGCTTGCGCCGGAAGTTCCGCCGGGGGGAATTCCGCGCGGATCAGGCGATTATCGCCGGTTGCGCCGGCGGCGGCTACGAAAACATACTCCTGGCCTCCCGCTTTCTGGCCGGCAAAAGCGCCGGAAACCCAGGCTTCGCCCTTTCCGTTTACCCGGCCAGCCAGCCCGTCTTCCTGGCTCTGCTCAAAAACGGGGCCGCCGCTTCCCTCGCGGAGAGCGGCGCCGTGTTGCGCACCGCCTTCTGCGGCCCCTGCTTCGGAGCCGGGGACGTGCCCGGAAACAACGGCTTTTCCCTCCGCCACGCCACCAGAAATTTCCCCAACCGCGAAGGCTCCCAACCGGGAAACGGGCAAATGGCCTTCACCGCCCTGCTCGACTCCCGCTCCATAGCCGCCACCGCCCTGCGCGGCGGCCTTCTGACCGCGGCCGACCAGACGGACTTTCCCCCCGAGGAAGGAGGGCTGGAAGAAAGCTATGTATTTGACCCCGGAATTTACGCCCAACGGGTCTACCGGGGCTTCGGCAGGCCCCGCCCCAGGGAAAGGCTCGTCTTCGGCCCCAACATCGCCGACTGGCCTCCCTTGGACCCTCTGCCGGAGAATCTTCTCCTGATCGCCGCCGCGGCCATCTACGATGAAGTCACCACCACGGACGAACTGATCCCCTCGGGAGAAACCTCTTCCTACCGCTCCAACCCCCTGCGCCTGGCCGAGTTCACGCTCGGGCGCAAGGACCCCGGCTATGTGGGCCGGGCCAGGGACATCCTGGCCCTGGAAAAGGAGAGGAAAGCCGGGGAAAGCGCGGCCCCCCGGCCAGCCTCCCCCGCCTTGCGGGCCGTCCTGGACCTCCTGCGCGAAAACTCCCTCCCCTCCTCCGGGGCGAATCTGGGCATAGGGAGCCTGATCTTCGCGCTCAGGCCCGGCGACGGCTCCGCCCGCGAACAAGCGGCTTCCTGCCAGAAGGTGCTGGGCGGCTGGGCCAACCTGGCTGTGGATTACGCCACCAAACGCTACCGCAGCAACCTGATCAACTGGGGCCTGCTTCCTCTGCGCCTCGCCGGCCTGGAAGAATGCCGGCCGCGGGTCGGCGACCGCTTTTTCATCCCGGCGGCCCGCGAAGCCGTGCGCCTGGGACTGAAGGAAATACGGGCCTTTCTCCTGCGTGACGGGATAAAAACTCCCCTCAGCCTGCGCCTCGACCCTCTTACGGAGGAAGAAAAACAAATCCTGCTGGCCGGTTCGCTGATCAA
Source organism: Deltaproteobacteria bacterium (assembly GCA_031275645.1). Classification (GTDB taxonomy): domain Bacteria; phylum Desulfobacterota; class Desulfovibrionia; order Desulfovibrionales; family Desulfovibrionaceae; genus WRHT01. The sequence goes on along the minus strand of JAISOL010000029.1, from coordinate 5,887 downwards.
CTTTTATACGGAAGAAAGGAAGCGTGAGCCGGGGCGGTGAGCCCGCGGCGGGCTCCCGGCGCGGGGACAAGATTAGCGCTTGACGCCCTGCGAAGTCGGGCCTACCATCCGGGGAAATCTCTTTCTTCAGGGAAGGGAACAGTCCACCCGGCTCCTGTCCGCCGGGCGGAGTCGTCCGGTGTATGGAGCCGGTTGCGGATTGAAACTTTAACTTGGAGGATACGATGAGACATTTACGCATTCTTGCTCTGGCGAGCGTATTTCTTGTGGGGCTGACCGCCTTTGCGAGCGCGGCCCAGACTCTTGTCCGCAAGGTTGACAGTTTTGACTTTCTTGTGGACTACTCCGGTTCCATGATGCTGGAAAGCAGCGGGCTGCAGGGAGTCAAAATGACTCTGGCCAAGGACATTATGACCAGAGTGAACAATTCCATTCCCGATCTGGGCTATGAAAGCTCCCTGCATACTTTCGGCCCCGTCTCCACAGTCGCTCCGGCCGGCAAATGGCTGCGGGAGGACTTCGCCAAGGCCATCGCCTCCCTGAATGACAAGGGCGAAGTCTTCGGACGCCTTACCCCCCTGGGCGAGGGCATCAAATCCGTTGCCCCGGATTATCTGCTCCTGGATCGTCCCACCGCCGTAATCCTGGTCAGTGACGGCGATTCCAATTCCGGCACCGATCCGGTGGAGGAAGCCTCCGCCCTGATCAACAGCCAGGCTCTGTTGTGCCTGCACGTCATCTCCCTGGCCGACTCTCCCGCGGGCCAGGCCACCCTGGACAAAATCGCCGCCCTGACCAACTGCACGGTCAAAACGGACGGGGCCTCCCTGCTGCAAAGCCAGGACGCCGTTGATCAATTCGTGCGGGATGTCTTCTATACGGTAGAGCAGACCGCCGCCCCCAGCGTTCCGGCGGGCGCCTCCATTAAGAACGTGAATTTCTCCTTCGATTCCTCCGCGCTGGACGATCAGGCCAGGGCCATTCTGGATGAAGCCAGCGGCATACTGCTCTCCTCCGGACAAAACTCTTCCATCGCCATTGAAGGCTGGACGGACTCCACCGGCGACGACGCCTACAACGCGGGCCTCTCCCAGCGCCGCGCCGACGCGGTCCGCGCCTACCTCCTCCAGAAGGGAGTTCCCGCCGCGAGCGTGCTCCGGAGCACAGGCAGGGGTGAATCCCACAAGTACGACAATTCCACGGCCGAAGGCCGGCACCAGAACCGCCGGATAGAAATATTGCTCCAGAATTAAGCTGGAGGTCGCCGGGGCGTTAATGCCCCGGCCCCCCAAAAAAAGCCCCTTCTCCGCGGCGGTGGAAGGGGCTTTTCTCAATCCCGGCGGGGCGTATACGCCTTGCGCCGGCGCGCTTTTCTACCAGGGAAGAAAGAGCAGACCGGCGCCGTAAATCACGCCGGTCAGCACAAGGGCCATGGCGCAGTAGCCCATGATGTCCTTGGCCCCGAGCTTGGCTATACCCAGCAGGGGCAGAGCCCAGAAGGGCTGGATCAGGTTGGTCCACTGGTCGCCGTAAGCTATGCTCATGGCCACCTTGGCCGAGCTCACGCCCAGCTCTATGCCGGCCGGAATGTTGATGGGCCCCTGCACCACCCACTGGCCGCCGCCGGAAGGCACGAAGAAGTTGATGATCCCGCCGGCGATGAAGGTGAAGAGCGGAAAGGTCAGCTCGGTGGAGAAGGAGATGAACCACTGGGCGACAATCCCGGCCAGGCCGGTGCCGATCATGATGCCCTGGATGCCGCTGTAAAGGGGGAACTGCACCGCGATCCCCCCGGCCCCCTTGATGGCCTCGTTCACGGCCCGGACGTAGGATATGGGCGTGCCGTGCAGAATGATGCCGGCCCACATGAAGACGAAGATGACTATGTTCAGGGAGAGATTCATGGCTCCGTTAACATAGAAGTAGCGCAGCAGATAGACCACGCCCATGAGGCCGAGCACAAGGGTGACGACGCGCGAGTATTCCAGCTTCTGGGCCAGGGTCTTCACCGCCGGTTCCTTAGGTTCCTCGGGGTCCACCAGCAGGGCGGGGTCCACCACATGCACGTCGCTCCCCGTGGGGCACATGAACTTGAAAAGAACGGGCAGGGCGAGGATCGTCACCCCGCAAATGATCAGGTTGGGGCCCGTGAAGATGGTTTCCGTGGTGGGGATGATCCCGGTGAGCTTCTCCACCAGATGCCCCTTGGTGGCCACGGCCAGGGGGATGGAACCGGAAAGCCCTCCGTGCCAGACCACAAGGCCGGTGTAGCCGGAGGCCACCACATAGCCGTAATCCAGGCCCCTGACCCGGCGGGCCAGCTCGCGGGCCAGCAGGGCGGCCACGATCAGCCCGAAACCCCAGTTAATCCAGAAGCAGATGCCGGCCACAAAGGAGCAGAGCGCGGCCGCGCCGGCCGGGGTCTTGGGGATGGAAGCCAGAGTCGCCAGCAGTTTTTTTATAGGCCGGCTGATGGCCATGGTGTGCCCGGTGACCACAATCAGGATCATCTGCATGGAAAAGCCGAGCAGTCCCCAGAGCCCGTCGCCCCAGGCCTGGAGTATGTCCATTACTCCCTTGTCCGTAAGCGCGAAGGCGCCCAAAAAAGAGACGAAGGTCAGAATGACGGCGAAGAGGAAGGCGTCAGGCAGATATTTCTGCATGATGGAGACTAAAATCCGTACCAAAGCTTTCATGAAAACTCCTTCTCAGCATACGGGTATGATGCCCGGCGACGTTCCACATTCGACCCGGATACGGCCGCTTCCGCCACAGCGGAAGCGGTGGTTTCTGTCTGGCTGAAAAAAGAATAGCCGACAGCGCGCTTTTTAATGACCGCCGCTTAAATCGAACCGGAAAGCAAGCGCATAACAAGCGACTTCACGGTCCGGCGAAGCGGCGCTTTTTCTACCAGGGAATAAGGAGCAGGCCGGCGGCCATAATCACGCCGGTCGCCAGCAGCACCATGACGCAGTAGCCCATGATGTCCTTGGGCCCGAGCTTGGCTATGCCCAGCAGGGGCAGAGCCCAGAAAGGCTGGATCATGTTGGTCCACTGGTCGCCGTAAGCTATGCTCATGGCCACTTTGGCCGAACTCACGCCCAGCTCTATGCCGGCCGGAATGTTGATGGGGCCCTGCACCACCCACTGGCCGCCGCCGGAAGGCACGAAGAAGTTGATGACCCCGCCGGCGATGAAGGTGAAGAGGGGGAAGGTCACCTCAGTGGAAAAGGAGATGAACCACTGGGCGACAATCCCGGCCAGGCCGGTGCCGATCATGATGCCCTGGATGCCGCCGTAGAGGGGGAACTGCACCGCGATCCCCCCGGCTCCCTTGATGGCCTCGTTCACGGCCCGGACATAGGCTATGGGCGTGCCGTGCAGAATAATGCCGGCCCACATGAAGACGAAGATGACTATGTTCAGGGAGAGGTTCATGGCTCCGTTGGTGTAGAAGTAGCGCAGCAGATAGACCACGCCCATGAGGCCGAGCACGAGGGTGATGACGCGCGAGTATTCCAGCTTCTGGGCCAGGGTCTTCACCGCCGGCTCCTTGGGTTCCTCGGGTTCCACCAGCAGGGCAGGGTCCACCACGCGCACGTCGCTCCCCGTGGGGCACATGAACTTGAAGAGAACGGGGAGGGAAAGAATCATCAGCCCGGAAATGATCAGGTTGGGGCCGGAGAAGATCGTTTCCGCGGTGGGAATAAGCCCGGTGAGCTTCTCCACCAGATGCCCCTTGGTGGCCACGGCCAGGGGTATGGAACCGGAAATCCCCGCGTGCCAGACCACAAAACCGGCGTAACCGGAGGCGACCACGTAGCCGTAATCCAGGTCACTGACCCTGCGGGAGAGCTCGCGGGCCAGCAGGGCGGCCACGATCAGCCCGAAACCCCAGTTAATCCAGCTGCAGATGCCGGCCACAAAGGAACAGAGCATGGCCGCGCCGGCCGGGGTCTTGGGGATGGAGGCCAGGGTGGCCAGCAATTTTTTGACCGGCCGGCTGATGGCCATGGTGTGCCCGGTGACCACAATCAGGATCATCTGCATGGCAAAGGCGAGCAGACCCCAAAGCCCGTTGCCCCAGGCCTGGAGTATGTCCATTACTCCTTTGTCCGTGAGCAGGAAGGCGGCCACAAAAGCGATGAAGGTCAGGATGACGGCGAACAGGAAGGCATCGGGCAGATATTTCTGCATTATGGAGACGAAAACCCGCACTAAAGATTTCATAAGAACTCCTTCTTGATACAGATTCAGTTCAGCGCAACATGCCGGAAAGACTTCTTCCTCCGCGCGGCCCGCGCCTTTTCCGGCGCGGCGGGACATCCCGGCCGGGAGATCCCTGGAAGGGCCCGGCCGGGATATGCGTCAAAGACTCATGGTTTTCAGATCGGGAGAGACGGCGTAAGCGGCCGCGGTGACCTCCTTTACCTGTTCCGGGGTCACTCCCGGAGCCAGCTCGGTAAGGGTTAGACGGGGCAGATACTGAAACACCGCCAGTTCAGTGACAATCATGTCCACCTCTTTGGCGGCGGTCAAAGGCAGGGTACACTTGGGCAGAATCTTGGGCTTGCCCTTGGCCGTGTGCTCCATGGCCACGATCACGCGGCGCGCTCCCACCACCAGATCCATGGCTCCGCCCATGCCCGGCGTCATCTTGCCCGGAATGATCCAGTTGGCCAGATTGCCTTCCTCATCCACTTCCAGAGCGCCCAGAACGGTGGCCTTTATATGCCCTCCGCGAACTATGGCGAAGGAAGCGGCGCTGTCCAGGGTGGATCCGCCCGGGAGCATGGTCACATACTTGCCGCCGGCGTTGACGAGATCGCGATCCTCCCCGCCTTTTTCCGCACCCGGCCCCAGGCCCAGAAAACCGTTTTCGGAGTGCAGGGTTATTTTCACGCCCGGAGGCAGGTTGTCCGCCACCAGAGTGGGAATGCCTATGCCCAGGTTGACGTAATCGCCGTTGGAGAATTCCTGACCCACGCGTCTGGCTATAATGGTTTTAGCATCCATGTCTCACCTCTCAGGCCTGTACAAGATGGTTTACAAAAATGGCCGGAGTATGAATCTGATCCGGATCCAGCGCGCCCACGGGAACGATCTCCTCCGCCTCCGCAATCACCAGAGCGGCGGCCGTGGCCATGAGGGGGTTAAAATTGCGGGCAGCCAGCCTGTAGACGAGGTTCCCGGCTTCATCGGCCTTCCAGGCCCGGATCAGGGCCACATCGGCCCGCAGAGGTAGTTCCAGCAGATAATCCCGGCCGTCTATGTTTATCTTGCGCTTGCCTTCCTCCACCGGCGTGCCCACTCCGGTGGGAGTGAGAAAGCCGCCCAGGCCGGCGCCGGCGGAGCGTATCCTTTCGGCCAGGGAACCCTGGGGGACCAGATCCACTTCCAGAGTGCCCTCGTTCAACTGCGCCCCGGAAGCGGGATTGGTGCCTATATGGCTTACGATAAGCTTTTTGACGCGCTTCTGCTCGACCAGCCTGGCCACGCTGAAACCGGGGCTGGCCGTGTCGTTGCCGATCAGAGTAAGGTTTTTGGCGTCCCTGGCGATCAGGGCCTCGAGAATAGTGTGCGGACTGCCGCAACCCAAAAATCCGCCGAGCATAACGGTAGCGCCGTCAGGCACCAGAGCCGCGGCTTGCTGCGGGGTGATCTTTTCAGGCATACCCACCTCCAATTGATTAAAGTTTATATAAAAATCACCTGTTATCTAATACAAATCCCTCTCCGTATCAATCGCTTTTTTTCGTCACTTCGCGCCCGCCCAGGGTCATTCAATTCTTCCGAATCTGACGAGCCGCAGTGCTGTTTGTTTGTTTTCCGCGAGGATTTCTATCCCCTCAGTGATATTTTCATACCCCAGCAGATGGAGCAAAGT
>JAISOL010000025.1 GCA_031275645.1 Deltaproteobacteria bacterium | reverse complement strand
ACGACCTGGACACAGAATACGCTTTAGCGAAGTAACCAAAAAACAGCGTGACATCTTTACGGCTATGAATGTAGAACTCCCGACCTCGTTAGGTTAATGCCGGGAATCCAGGTTATAGGTAACCGTGACGGAGCATGTAGTGGACGATTAGGAATTTATCCATAAATAACTTTCTAAACTTTATCCGGAAAAGAAAAAGCGCGGAGAGAGGGTTTCATCCCGGCGGCCTTTTTAAGCTCCAGGGCTTCCTCCGGGCTTAACTCGCGGCACTCGCCGGGGCGAAGACCGCCCAGGCGCAGCGGGCCCTGGCCGACGCGGCGCAGGCGTAAAACCGTCAGACCGAGATCCCGGCACATACGGCGGATTTGCCTGTTCACGCCCTGCTTCAGAGTCAGGCGCAAAAAAACTCCCCTTTCCCCCCAGCCTCTTCCGCAATCCGCGTCCGCCTCCGCGCGCTCGACCTCCAACGGGGCCAGACGCTCGCCTTCGGCCAGGGTCATGCCCCCGCGCATGCGTTCCAACTGCTCCTCGCTCACCGGGCCGCGCGCCAGCAATTCATAATACTTGGGCACGTGAAAGCCCGGATGGGTGAGACGCCTGGTCAGTTCCCCGTCATTGGTCATAAGCAGGAAACCTTCGGAAAAAAAATCCAGCCGGCCCACCGGAAAAAGGCGCTTGTCCGCGTAGAGCCGCGGGAGCAGATCGCGCAGCGTCTCGCGGCCCTGAGGATCGCGCAGGGTGGAAACCACCCGCACGGGCTTGTTCAGAAGCAGGTAAAGATGCGGACTGTCCGTAAGCGGGCCGAAGGCGAACTCCCTGTCCCCCACCCGCAGGACGTCGCCCCGGCGCGCCCGCGAGCCGGGATCGCGCACCACTTCCCCGTTCAGGCTGACCTCGCCGGCCAGGATACGCTCATCGGCCCGGCGGCGCGAACACAACCCGGCCCGGGCCAGGATCTTGTTTATACGGACAGGGGGGGAATTCTCATCCATGCGGGCGCTCCTGCACAGGGCTTCAAGGTGTGCAGGGTATGCCCGGCAAAGCCTGGCGTCAAGCGGAAATCTCCCTGAATGAATGGGCGGACGTCAATTCGCGCTAAGTTCTGGCACTCCGCGGAATTTTATGGCATGATGCAAGTATGCACAGGATGCGGAAAACGCTTTACTTGAGGCAAAGGCGGAACAAGCGGACAATATGAGTCAAAAAGAGCAGCAAAATCCGGCCCCGTCCCCGGAACAGCCCGCCCTTGCTCCCGACAGCGACTTCCTTTTCGCCCAATCCGCCCGCAACGCCAGGGACAAAGAAAACGGGAAGCTCCCTCCTCCGGGCAGCCGGGGCTATAATATTTATCTGCTCAAGCGCTGCCTGACCTATTTCATACCCTACAAAATATTTATCCTGATTTCCTTCGCGGCCCTGATTCTGGTTTCCCTGGCCGAAGCGGCCACCGCCTATATCGTCAAGCCGGCCATGGACGATATCTTTCTGAACAAGGACAGAACCGCCCTCTACCTGGTTCCCCTGGCCTTTGTGATCATCACCACGGGCAAGGGAGCGGGCAGGGTGTTGCAGAACTACATGATGCAGTACTGCGGCCTGAAGGTGCTGGAAAAACTGCGCGATGAACTGTACAACAAAATCATCAAGCTCCCCTTGCGCTATTACGAGGGGGCGCAGGTAGGCCAGCTCATGGCCCGCATCATCAACGACGTGGCCATGATCCGCTCCAGCCTCCCCTCGGTGGTCATGATCATCCGCCAGCTTCTGACCATGATCGGCCTGATGGGCGTTGTCTTCTACCAGAATTTCGAACTGGCCCTGGTGGCCACCGTGGCCCTGCCCCTGGCTTTTTTTCCCTTTATCCATTACGGACGCAAACTTCGCCGCCTGGGCAGGCACGGTCAGGCCATATACGCCGACGCCTCCGTCCTGCTCAATGAGATCCTGAGCGGAATCCGGGTAGTCAAGGCCTTTTCCACGGAAAAGGAGGAAGGGGAGCGCTTTGATCAGGAAAACCGCCGGCTGCTCAATATCTCCATAAAACAGGTGCTGGCCGGAGAATCCTCCTCCGCGGTCATGGAACTGGTGGGAGCCGTCGGCATAGGCCTCGTGCTCTTCATCGGCGGGCTGCAGGTCATTGAGGGAACATCCACCCCCGGCACCTTCATGTCTTTCATGGCCGCTCTGGCCCTGCTCTACGAGCCGATTAAAAAGCTGAACTCCGCCAACAACGAGATCCAGCGGGCTCTGGCCGGAGCGGAACGGGTCTTTGACATCCTGGATTCAAAGGAGAATGTGGAGGAAGAGGATGGCACGGTGGAACTGCCCCTGCCCTCCCCCCGGATGGAGCTGCGCTTTGAACATGTCTGTTTCGCCTATAACAGGGAGAGCGTCGCTCTGCGCGACATCAACCTGGACATAAGCCACGGGGAACGCCTGGCCATTGTGGGCCCTTCCGGCGCGGGCAAGACCACCTTCATCAACCTGCTGCCGCGCTTCTACGACCCCACGGAAGGGCGCATAACCCTGAACGGGCTGGATCTGCGCGCCTATACCCTCTCTTCCCTGCGCGGCAACATCTCCATCGTGTCGCAGGACAATTTCCTGTTCAACTGCTCCATCAGAGAAAACATCGCTTACGGACAGCCGGACTTCAGCGAGGAACAAGTGACGGCAGCGGCCAGGGCGGCCTATGCCCACGAGTTTATCATGTCCCTGCCCGAAGCTTACGCCACTGTGATCGGAGAACGCGGAGTCAGGCTTTCGGGAGGCCAGAAACAGCGCCTGACCATTGCCAGAGCCATTGCCAAAAACGCTCCTCTGCTGATTCTGGATGAAGCCACCAGCGCCCTGGACTCAGCCTCGGAAAAAATTGTGCAGCAGGCCTTGGAAAATCTGATGCGGAACCGCACCAGCATTGTGATCGCGCACCGCCTTTCCACCATCCTGGGAGCGGATCGCATTCTGGTAATGCAGGACGGCAGGATAGAAGCCGAAGGCACGCACAGGGAACTGCTGGAGCGAAGCCCCCTGTACTCCCGCCTGTACGCCATGCAGTTTAAGGAATGACGCCGTGAAACTGCCCAAGCCGGTTCTGGGGGTTCTCGCCTGGCCCATTTCCCTGCTCTACCGCCTGTGGGGGGCTACCCTGCGTTGCGAGGAAATAGGCCGGGACACTCTGGACTCCACGTACGCCAGGGGAGAGCGCCTGATCCTCTGCATCTGGCACGGGGAAATCTTCGCCATGTTCCATGCCAAAAGAAAACTCAAAATAGCGGCCATCATCAGCAAAAGCCGCGACGGAGAACTCATGTCCCAGGTGGCCCTGCGCCTGGGCTGCACCCTGGTGCGCGGCTCCAGCTCCAAAGGCGGGCTGCAGGCCCTGCGCGCCGGGGTCAGGGCCATAAAAAAGGACGGACATATGCCCTGCATCACCATGGACGGGCCGCGCGGCCCCTTCCACCAGATCAAGGACGGCGTCTTTTTTCTGGCCCATTACGGGGAAGCCAGCCTTGTCCCCTTACGCGCCTTCTGCCGCAGGAAAAAAGTCCTCAACAGTTGGGATCGGCACTGCCTGCCCCTGCCCTTCAGCCGTATACGCCTGGCTTTCGGCCAGCCTTACCGTCCCGCCTCCGCCAGACTCGACGCCGAATCCCTGGCCCTGGAACAGGCTGAATTGCAGCGGCGCATGGAAGGGCTGGCCGTCCACGACTTTCCTCCGGAAGAAGAACATGAAGCCTGATTCCTCCTTCCGCTCGCTGAGCCTGCTTCACAAAATTCAGTTTGTCTGCATGCTTGCGGCTCTGCGCCTGTTACGCCGCCTGGGTTTCAAGGGCCTTTATCACCTGGGCGGAGGGCTGGGGTTCCTGCTCTGGCATTTTTCGCGCAAGCGCCGCGCCTACGCCACGGACTCCGTGCAACGGCACCTGGAGGTAAGCCGGGAAGAAGCGATCCGCATCGCCAGGGCCAGCTTCGGGCACAGCTTTCGTTCCTTTCTGGAACTGGTGCTGGCCGGAGGTTTCACAACCCTGGACAATACGCGGCTGGAAGCTGTTCCGGACTCTTTCCGGAATATCCAGGAAGAAGAAAAAGCGGTGGTGGCCATCAGCGCCCACCTGGGAGCCTGGGAACTCCTGGCGGGCATCATGGGCGGACTGCGAACGGCCCACAGGCGGATTCTGGTGGTGCGCAACCAGAAAAACCCGGCGGCCAACGCGCTCATCCGCGGCTTGCGCGAGAATACGGGAGTGGAGGTGGCGGGGCACCGCAACGCCTCGGCAGCGGTGCTTGAAGTGCTGCGCGACCGGGGAACAACGGCCTTCCTGGTGGATCACAACGCCATCCGGAATGAAGCCGTTTTTCTCCCCTTTCTGGGCGAAAACGCGGCCGTGAACTTCGGCCCGGCCATGCTTGCCCTGCGCAGCAAAGCCGTGCTCTACGCCGCCTTTTTGATCCGAAAGCCCGGCCCCCGTTACGAGCTTATCGCCACTTCTCCCCTGGACAGCGGAACCCTGGAAGGCAGCATAGGGGAAAAAACGCGCCGGATCGCGGAATTTTACACCCGCACGGTGGAAGACTTCATCCGCCTGTACCCGGAACAGTGGTTCTGGATGCACCAACGCTGGAAAACCCGCGCCCTGAAAGAAGACGGGCCCTCCGCCCCTCCCGGCGGCTGACCCGGCCGCCGGAGCCGGACGCCCCGCGCGGGAGCGGAGGCGGAGGAGAGCTTGCGGCCGCAAAGGAAATTTCGGTGAGGCGGCAATATCCTGAAAAAATACATTTATGTTGCCCGGAAGCGGAGCAGCCGGCAAAGCGCGAAAAAGCGGGGCCTGATCGCCTGCTTTTCCTGGCGCTTTTTTTCTCGCTCGGGCTGCATGCCTCAATCCTGATCCTGGCTTCGCTTTTTCCGCCGGCCGGAGGAGCCGCTTTTCCGGGGAAGGAGGCCGGAGAGCGGGCGGGGTTTCTGTATCTTTCCCTTGTGGAGGGAGGTTCCGCGAATATTCCTGAAACCGCGTCTCTTCCACGGCCCGCGGCCGCCCCCGTACTTCTTCCCCGCGAAAGCGCCGCGCCCCTCCCTCCGGCGTCCGGGCAACCCGCGCCGCGACGCTTCCGGCCTGAAAGCCGGGAAGCTCCCGGAGCATTACCCGGAGCATCGAGCGAAAGGGGCGGAGAGGCCCGGGAAGGGAGCAGCGGAGAAAGCGGCGGCCCTGCCTCTCCGGCGGCAGGCGGGCCGGGCGGCTATCTCGGACGCAATTTCAGCTATATCCAGAGCCATATCGGACGCAATCTCATCTATCCGGCGCGGGCCAGACGCTCCGGCCTGACCGGCAGGGCGACATACAGCTTCACCATTACCCCGGAAGGAAAAGTGGAGGATCTGGTTCTGCGGACAAGCAGCGGGCAGCGCATCCTGGACGAAGCCGGCCGGGCCGCCATTCTGCGTTCCGCTCCTTTTCCTCCTCCCCCCGAGCCCGCCAGGATCACCATCCCCATAGTTTTCAGGCTGACCTGAGAAAATTGCCATAAAGACTCTCGGATTTAGACCGAAAATACAAATAGAACATATGATCGCGGGAAGCGGCGACGCCCGCTCCCGCCGGCGGACGCCGGGCGAAACGGGGCCGCATGGATATATGCGGGCCGCCAAGGATGGCGGTTCTCAACTCAGGGAGAGAGATTATGCTTGAATATTACAGATTTAAAGTAATTAACAAGCTGTTTTTAAAAGGCCAGACTGAGGAGGCCTTTCTTCAGCTCAGGGAATTGCAGAAGAGATATATTGAACTTTGCGAGGAAAACGCTGTATTGAAAGCCAATGCCAGGGAATTTGAAGATATTGCCTTCCTGGCGCGCAACCTGATTTTTGACGGCAATTTTTACTGGCTGATCACCGGCAGCATAAAGCAGGGGCCTTTCTGCCCCTGCTGCTATAACCGCAAAGGGCAGATGACCCGGCTCTCCATGACGGATTCATGTTCCTGCCCCAGTTGCGGAGAGGTCTTTGAAACAGTGGAGAGAGGCGCGGAAGCGCGGCCGGTCGCGAGCGGAGGCCGCGCCCTGGATCAATCCGCGGCGGTGAGTTCTCTGCGCGCCATTGCCTCCATAAAACAACTGGAGAAGATTCGCGCCGTGCATGAGGGAATCGTTTCAGGGCAAAAAACTAAAAGCTCCAGAGGCACGGCCGTGCTTCTGCCTTTTGCCGGTGACCTGTGAGCGCCGGCATGTTGGCCGCCCGGCATTCGTCTTCGCGGGACGGCACAAGAATTCAAGCCCCTCCGGCTTCCCCCGGCGCCGCGCCGGATTCCCGGACGCGCTTCGTCCTGCTCCTGAGTTCTCTGGACGACGAAATCAACATCGACCGTTCCGCCCTGCGCAGAATCGGCGGCCTGCGCCCGCGCAGCATCCGTTCCGGGAGCGAGGCCCTGCGCCTTGTCCGGGCCGGCCAATCCGGAACCTCCGCTTTCAAGATCGACTTCATTGTCTGCGCGGAAGACATGCCGGATATGCGGGCGGACGCCTTCATGCGCTCCCTGGCCGTTCTGGCGGCCGAAAGCGCTCATCCGGTTCCGCCGGTAATGTTCATGGCCGCTGACTCCCGGGCGGGCCGCCGCGCTCTGGCCAACGGAGCGGCCGTGGTTCTGAACCGTCCGTATTCCACCAGCGAGCTGGCGGCGGGGGTTGAGCGGCTCCGTTCCGGGCAGGTTCCCGGCCTGTTCCCTGTCCGCTCCGGCCATCTTCAGCCCGGCCTTCCGGATTTCCGCTGCAAGGGCGAATTCCTGCCTGAAGGCAAGGTTCCGGAAAAAGAAAACGGCGCCGGAAAAAAAGCCCTGGAGAGGCTTGCCCCCGAAGAAAAAATAAGCAAACTCGCCTATGGCCGCACGGGCCTCAACCTGCTGCGCCAGGGCAAACTGGCCTCGGCGGAAAAATTTCTGCGGCAGGCCCTGGAATGCGACCCTCTGGATCTGGATTCCGCCCTCGGGCTAGCCTGTCTGCACAAGCGCGAAGGCGAGCCGGAACAGGAGCAACGCTGGCTGCATCGGGCCGGCATGATCTGCCTTGAAAGCGGAAACGCGGAACGGGCCTCCTCCATCTTTGCCGGGCTTCCGGAAAAATGGAGGGGGGATCCTTACATAGTCGAAGCGCAGACTCTGCTTCTGGAAGAAAATTTCGACGCCGCCTGCGAGGCTTTTATGCTGGCCTGCGCCAAGACGAAAAACTCCTCCCTCCACCTGCTTCTGGGCCGGGCCTGCCAGTTTACAGACGATCCGGAGTATTTTCTGCAGGAAATGCGCGCCGCCCTTGAACGTTGCGGCTACGCCGATATAGCCCGCAAGCTTGGCAGACGCCTGCTGGATGACAATATCCCGGAAGAAAGGCGGCCAGAAGGCTTTCTGGCCAGCTTCCCCCTGCTCCGCGAAATTGTGACCGTGGCTTCCTTTACCCTGAAAACATGGCGGGAAGGAGAGGCCTGATTCGGGAGAGGACAGGACGGGCCGGATTACCCGCGCCCGGAGCTTCTTGACTGATCTCCCGCGATAACTACTATATCCGGGTAGAGAGGCGTGATTCCGCTTCCCCGTTTATTACCTCTCCGAGGCGCGCCTGTCGGCGGGCCTCCCGGGAGCGGGCGCCAGTAAGGAGCATAACGACTCATGGGTATTGAATATAAAGATTATTACAAGGTGCTCGGCATTCCGCGCAACGCCGACAAAGAAACCGTCAACAGGGCTTTTAAAAAGCTGGCCCGGAAATATCACCCGGATTTGAACGCGGGCGACAAAGAGGCGGAAGCGAAATTCAAGGACGTCAATGAAGCCCACGAAGTCCTGAAAGACGACGCCAAAAGGAAACTCTACGACGAGCTCGGCCCTGACTGGCAGCACGGGCAGAATTTTCAGCAGCCTCCGGGGTTCGAGAATTTTCGTTTTTTCAGCGGACAGAGCGGCGGCGGGACTTTCAGCTCTTCCGGTTTCAGCGATTTTTTTGAGACCCTTTTCGGAGGAGCCGGACGCGGCCAGGGTTTCGGCCCGGATCCCTTCGGCAGCTTCAACCGCGGCGGGAGGGGCTCCAGGCGCGTCCAGCCGCGCGGGCGGGATGTGGAGGCCGAGCTCTGCCTGAGCCTGAACGAAGCCTACAAGGGAGGGCAAAAAAACGTTTCAGTCAGCACAGCCGGGAACAACAAATCCCTGGACGTGAAAATTCCGGCCGGAGTAAGGGAAGGCGCGCGCATACGCCTGACCGGGCAGGGAGAGGCCGGAGGCGGGGGCCAGCCCGGCGATCTTTACCTCCGGGTAAGGCTCCTGCCGCACAAAGATTTTACTCTGGACAACAACGACATAATTCACGAACTCAATCTCGCGCCCTGGGAAGCGGCTCTGGGATTGAAAGTGCGGGTTCCCACCCTGGACGGCGAGGTGGATCTGAACATACCCCCGGGCAGCAGCGGCGGCAGGAAGTTCCGCCTGCGCGGGCGGGGATTGGGCACAGGCGCGACCAAGGGCGACGAATTCGTGCGTTTGAACATACGCCTGCCGGAAAAGCTGGAGCCCGCCGAGAAAGCCCTGTGGGAAAAACTGGCCGAAGTTTCCACCTTCAAAGCCAGATAATTAAAAACGAGAGCATATTATCATGGATACAAGCAAATTTACGGAAAAAGCCCAGCAGGCTCTGGCTTTGGCCCAGGAAGCGGCCGTGCGCCTGGGGCACCAGGATGTGGATGTGGAGCACCTGGCTTTGGCCCTGGCGGAGCAGGAGCAGGGTCTCGCGGCGCTTCTGCTGGAAAGGATGGGTTGCAATCCCGCCGAATATGCCGGAGCCGTCCTCACGGAACTCAGAAAAAAACCCTCGGTCAGCGGACCGGGGACGGACAGCGGGCAGATGGGCGCGACCGGGCGTTTGCGCCGGCTTTTGAGCGGAGCCCGGGATCTGGCTTCCCGGATGAAGGACGAATACGTGAGCGTGGAGCATCTGTTCCACGAGCTTGCGGCCGAACCCAGAGGCACGCCCATATACGGCGTCAACAGCGCCTTCGGCCTGAGCGGCGCCAAAGTGCTGGAGGTTCTGACCCAGGTGCGCGGCAATCAGCGCGTGACCAGCCGGAACCCGGAGGAGAGCTACGCGGCCCTGGAGCGCTTCGGGCGGGATCTGGTGGAGGAAGCGCGCAAGGGCAGGCTGGACCCGGTGATCGGGCGGGATATGGAAATACGCCGGGCCATCCGCGTCCTTTCGCGGCGCACCAAAAACAATCCGGTGCTCATCGGCGAGCCGGGAGTGGGCAAGACCGCCATCGTCGAGGGTCTGGCCCACCGCATACTCAAGGGCGACGTGCCGGAGGGGCTCAAGGACAAGATGCTTTTCGCCCTGGACATGGGCTCTCTCATTGCCGGGGCCAAGTACAGGGGAGAATTCGAGGAGCGCCTGAAGGCCGTGCTTCGTGAAGTGGAGCTCTCCGAGGGAAGAATCCTGCTTTTTATTGACGAACTGCACACCATTGTGGGAGCGGGGCGCACGGACGGGGCCATGGACGCCGGCAATCTGCTCAAGCCCCTGCTGGCCAGAGGCAGCCTCCACTGCATAGGGGCCACCACGCTGGACGAATACAGGCGCTATATAGAGAAGGACCCGGCTCTGGAGCGGCGCTTCCAGCCCTTGCTGGTGGAGGAGCCGGGGCGGGAGGATGCCGTTTCCATTCTGCGCGGCCTGAAGGAAAAATTCGAGGTTCACCACGGAGTGCGCATAGCCGACGCGGCCATTGTGGAGGCTGTGCTGCTCTCCTCCCGCTACATCAGCGATCGCAGGCTTCCGGACAAGGCCATTGATCTCATTGACGAAGCGGCGGCCATGATCCGCACGGAAATAGATTCCATGCCCGCCTCTCTGGACGAGATCAAGCGCCGGATCATGCAGTTGGAAATAGAGCGCGAGGCTCTGCGCCGGGAGAGCGACGCCGCTTCCCGCGAACGCCTGGAAAAGCTGGAAAACGAGCTGGACGGACTGCGGGGACAGGAACTCTCCCTGACCGACCGCTGGGAAAAGGAAAAAAACTCCATCAACCAGGTGCGCAGGCTCAAGGAAGAAATCGAAAAAACCCGCCTGCGCATTGAAGAGGCGGAACGCGCCTATGATCTCAACCGGGCGGCGGAATTGCGGTATTCCACCCTGCTGGGCCTGGAAAAACGCCTGGAGGAACTCAGCGTTCCGGTTGAAGGAGGGGAGCGTCTGCTCAAGGAGGAGGTGCGGCCGGAGGATATAGCCGACATAGTGGCCCGCTGGACCGGCATCCCGGTGAGCAGGCTGCTGGCCACGGAAAGGGAAAAACTCCTCAAACTCCCGGAACGCCTGCATGAGCGGGTAATAGGGCAGGATGAGGCCGTGAACGCCGTGGCCGAAGCCGTGCTGCGCAGCCGGGCCGGACTTTCCGATCCGGGCCGGCCCGTGGGTTCCTTTATTTTTCTGGGGCCCACCGGAGTGGGCAAAACAGAATTGTGCAAGGCTCTGGCCCAGGCTCTCTTTGACACCGAAGAAAACATGGTGCGCCTGGACATGAGCGAATACATGGAAAAACACGCCGTGGCCCGGCTTATAGGCTCGCCTCCCGGCTATGTGGGCTACGACGACGGAGGCCAGCTCACCGAGGCCGTGCGCCGCAGACCTTACAGCGTGGTACTTTTTGACGAAATTGAAAAGGCCCACCCGGATGTGTTCAATACCTTGCTGCAGATTCTGGACGACGGCAGACTCACGGACAGCCACGGACGCACCGTGGATTTCCGGAACACCACCGTGATCATGACTTCCAACCTGGGTTCGCACCTGCTGCTGGAAGGCATAGATCGGCGCGGCGGACTGCTGGAGGACGCGCGCGCGCGCGTCCTGGAAGAGCTGCGCCGGCATTTCCGGCCGGAATTCCTCAACCGGGTGGATGAAATAGTGATCTTCCGCCCCCTGCTCCTGGAGCAGATTATCGCCATTGTGGAACTGCTCGCGCGCAAGCTGCGCGCCCGTCTGGCCGAGCGCAAAATCAGCCTGGAACTCTCCCCGGAAGCCTCGTCCTTCATAGCTGAAAACGCCTACGACCCCGTATACGGGGCAAGACCCGTGCGCCGCTATCTCCAGCAGAGGCTGGAAACGCCGCTGGCGCACAGGATCATCGCGGGAGAAATCCGCGACGGGCAGAATGTCCGCGTGGAAGTGGAGAACCGGGAACTGATCTTCACGGCGGGTTAAAGGTTGTTCAAAGCTCCTATGCGGGCG
Organism: Deltaproteobacteria bacterium; assembly: GCA_031275645.1. Taxonomy (GTDB): domain Bacteria; phylum Desulfobacterota; class Desulfovibrionia; order Desulfovibrionales; family Desulfovibrionaceae; genus WRHT01. Next base: position 6,171 of record JAISOL010000025.1, on the reverse strand, counting down.
CGGTACTCCACAATCCCGGCGCTGATGCCTTCGGCCAGCGCCTGGATATACCTGGGGTTTTTCAGGCGGGCCACGTCGGCGCTGTTGGAAAGATAGCCTATTTCAATCAGGCAGGCGGGCATGCGCGCCCCCATGAGCACATGAAAAATGGCGGAACGCACCCCGTTGTCCCGAATCCTGAATCCGGCCTGCCTGACTTTTTTTAAGGAAGCCTGCTGCAGGAGCCGCGCCACGGCCATGGATTCTTCCTTTTTGCCGTTACGCGCAAGATCGCTGAGAATAAATTGCAAGTCGCTGGTATTGTTTACATTAACCGAGTTTTCCCGCGCGGCCACCAGGGCCGCGGCATCGCTGCGCGCCACGTCCAGGTAGTAGGTCTCCAGGCCGGAGGCATCTTTGTTGGTACTGGAATTCACATGAATGGATATGAAAAGATCCGCCTTTTTGTTGTTCGCCAGGCTGGTGCGATCTTCCAGGGGGACGTAATAATCTCCGTTTCGAGTATATATAACATTAAAACCCTGTTTTTTCAATATATTTCCTAAAGAATCCGCCAGCTTCAGAGTGATGTCGGCTTCGCGCAGGCCGTTGCCGACGGCGCCGGGGTCTCTGCCTCCGTGTCCGGCGTCGATGAGTACGGTTTTCACGACCAGTCCCAGCTGTTCCCCTAGATTGCCGTTCGACGGCGCCGCTCTCCGGACTCCGCGGGCCAGGGAGAACAAATCCTCGGCCCCGGGCAGAACCTGCTCGGCGCTGAAACGCACCTGCAGGCGGTAGGGGTTGTCCAGCACCGAAACCTTATACGAGCGCGCCCCGCCCAGATCCAGCTCCAGGCGGGTAATGCCGCCGGCCGGCTGGCTGATGTTTATGGCGGTGAGAGGGGTTCCGGTAAAGGTGATGTTCCGGCGCAGGTTCGCGGCCGGAGACGTGTTCAGGAGATCCAGGCGGACGCGGGCCGGCAGGCGTTGCGCCGGCTCCGGGGGAAGGGTGTCGCGCCTGTACTTGGCGCGTCCGGCAAAGCCTATGCTCAGGAGAAACTCCGCACTGTCGCCCGACCACTCCAGATATGAGAGCAGAGCCCCGGAAGCTGGAGGCCGCGTGTTTTTGTCTCCGTTGCTTCCGCTTGTTTTTCCGGGGGCCGGGGGTTGAGCCGGGGCCGGGGGCTGAACCGGGGGAGGAGCCGAGGCCTGGAGCCGCTCACGCAGGGCCGCGGCTTCGGAGTGCATGTCGCCTTTGGGGTAGAGGCGGAGCAGCCTGTCCAGGGCCTTCAGAGCTTCCGGCCTGTCCCGCAGGGGGCCGGAAAGCAGTATGGCCTGATTGAAAAGGGCGTTGTCCGCCAGGGGGTGTTCCGCGTATTTTACGGAAAAGTCGGCGTAAAGCCCGGCCGCCGCCCGGTAATCCTTTGCGTTTTTGGAGCGATCCCCCAGTTCTTCCAGGCTGCGGGCGCGATAAAAAAAAGCCTCGGCCGCGAAGGCCGGACTTTGCTTCTGGATGTCGGCAAAGCGTTTATCCATCTTTTCCCAGGAGTCGCGGCGCATGCCTCGCTGCGTATCCCGGCGCAGGGCCTCGAAATCCTGGATGGTCCGGTGCAGATTTTCCTGCTGGGTGGAAGCCGAAGCCTTTTCCAAGCCTCCCGCCCCCCCGGCCAGGAGAATCAGGCAGAGCAGGGTCGCGCCGTATACGCGCAGTCGGGCGTAAAAACTGGAATATGCTCTGAACATGCTCAGGCCCAAAAATGTCTGTTGCAACCCACGGCCGGCGGACTCCGGCCCGGCGGACAGGAGCCGGGCGGATTGCCCCTTCCCAAAGGGAGGGGCTTACCGGAAAGTTATGCCCGCTAAAGCCGGGCGTCAAGCCGAAATCTCCCCGCGTTCCGCGCGGCGGGGCCGCGCCCTCCCGAACTCCGCCGGGAGGCGTGATGCCCCCCGTCCGGTTTCAGGGGTCTTCTCCGCCGGCTTTTTCCAGGGTGACGAAAATTTCGCCGGGTTCGGGCACCTTCCAGTTTCCCGTGATGGCGTCAACAAGCAAGGGGATGGAGCCGCCGGGTATGAGCAGGCCGATGACATCCAGGATGACCCATTTCTCGCCCGGCACGGCGTTTATCTCTACCGTTTCCGGAAGATAGCCCTCTTTCCGGAATTCCGCGGCGTATTTTCTATCCGGAACCAGGCTTAGCTCCAGCGGAGTCCGGCCTGCCGGGAGTCCGTCTATAAGCACCAGCGCCTCCTCCGGGGAGGAATGGAAGCTGACTTTGTCCTCGTCCTTGAAGAGTGTGGCGCAGCTCCCTCCCAAGGCCAGAAGCGCCGCCAGCGAAAGAAGCGCCGGCTTTTTCACTTGTCCGCAATCCTTCCCTTCAGCGTATGTTTCCCGCTGCCCGTGATAATCACTTCCGCCAAATCTCCCGGAGCAAGACAACGGGAAAGCGGGGCGCTCACCAGCACATGAAAGCCGCCGGCTTCCCGCCCGTACCAGGTTTCCCCCTCCTCTCCCGCCTCAGGCGCCGCGGAGGAGGGTTTTGTCTCTTTCCCTTCAATGAGCACCTGCGCGCTTGTCCCCCGCAGGGAGCGTAGGATGCGCCCGCTGTTGAGATTCTGCCGTTCCTGCAGGCGGGCCAAGCGTTCCAGGGCCGCCCGCCGCGGAATTTTGCCCGGCAGGTCTTTTGCCCGCGTGCCGGGGCGGTCGGAGTAAACAAAAGAGAAGCTGGCGCAGAAATCGGCTTCCCACATGGCTTCCAGGGTGGCTTCAAAATCCTCTTCCTCTTCTCCGGGAAAGCCGACAATGAGGTCGGTGGAGATTTGCAATCCGGGGCGGGCGGCCCGCAGCTTCTCTACCAGATTCAGATAGCTTTTCAGGGTATAGCCGCGGCCCATGCTCCTGAGTATGCGGTCGGAGCCGGATTGCAGAGGCAGGTGCAGGTGCGGGGCCAACTGCGGTATTTCGGCAAAGGCGCGGATAAGCCCGGAATCCAGATCCTTGGGATGGGAAGTCATAAAACGCAGGCGCAACAAACCCGGCAGAGCGGCCGTCCGGCGCAGCAGGGCGGAAAAGCCTGTCCCGTCTCCCTGGCTGTCCAGACCGAAGGAATTCACATTCTGCCCCAAAAGAGTTATTTCGCGGGCGCCGCAATCCAGAAAGCGCCGGCATTCCTCCAGAACAGCCCCGCTCTTGCGCGATTTCTGCCGCCCGCGCACCTGGGGCACTATACAGTAGGCGCAGAAATTGTCGCAGCCCTGCATGATGTTCACGAAGACCGAAGCCTTGGTCGCGCCGGGTTCCGCCTTGGGCGGCCTTTCAATGAATTCCGGAGAAAAATCCAGAAGGCCGATTTTCTGTCCGGGATTCTTGACCAGAAAATCAATGGCTCCCGGAGCTGAAGCCAGACCGTCGGCGCCAAAGAGCAGGCGGAGTTCGCGGGAACGGGCGAACAGCCCGCTTCCAAGCTGCTGGGCCACGCAGCCGCCCACGCAGGCCAGAATTTCCCTCTCCGGATGGGCTTCGGCCAGGAGACGAATCTGCCCCAATTCCGTGTAGACCTTGTTTTCAGGTTTATCCCGCACGGAACAAGTGTTCAGGATATGGATATCCGCCTCCGCCCGGGCTGATTCCACATAGCCCAGTTCCCGCAGGGCCCCGGCGAGCCAGGCGGAATCCCCGGCGTTCATCTGACAGCCGAAAGTCAGGATGTGAAAGCGTTTTTGTCCGTCTTTTCCCATAGCGGCTCGCCGGGGCATCAAGGCGGGCGCCCCTGCCCTGGATTCTGGTTCAAAGCAGCGGGTTTTCCTCCGTGGGCGCGCTGTCCCAGCGGATTTTCCCGTTGCTTTTTTTGTATCTGCGCAGGAGCACATAGAGGGCTCCAGACCCGCCGTCCTTGGGTTTGGCCGTGCAGAAGGCCTGTACCACGCGTTTGAGAGGATCCCGGGTAAGCCATTCCCGCATATGCCCGCGCAGAATTCCGAGGCCGCCCGGAGAATTGAGACCGCGCCCGGTGACCACGAGCAGGGAGCGCAATCCCTGGTTGTAGGCGCCGCGGATAAAAAGCAGCAATCTCTCCCTGGCCTGTTCGGCGTTCAATCCATGCAGATCGAGATGCTTCTCCGGGCTGTACCGCCCGGCGCGCAGCTTGGCCATGATCAGGGGATCCAGCCCCAGAACCCGCCCTTCCATGAATTCATCAGTGTATTCCAAGGAAAATTCAAATTTTCCGCGCAAAAAATCCGCCAGACTCTCATCCCGGCAAGCCTCCGATCCCGGCCGCTCCGGCCTGAGCGGCAAGGGCAGGGCCCTGCCCTTGCCTTGCATGGGGCGCACATCCCGCACGGCCTCCATAAAAAGAGGGTCCGTTTCGTCCGCGGCGCTCCGGGCCTCCGGCCTGGCCCGCGCCGGAGCCTGCCTGGGGCCCACGGCGCCGAGAAAGAGGGCGGAATCCGCGGCTTCCGGATCAGAAGCGGAATGCGGAGAGGCCCCGCTTCCCGAGGCCGGGCGGGCTTTGCGGGCAGGAGAGCGCTTGCGCGGCCTCTCCGGAGGGGCTGGAAATTGTTTTTTCAACTCCGCGAAAGGGTTGTAAAAAACTTCATTCTCCGCTTGTTCCGGCATGCTTTGCCCTCTTGGCTTTTACAGCTTCCCGCAGCCACTCGCGCCAGGCTTCCAGGCCCTCTCCCTCCCCCCGGCAGGATACGGGCAGAATGGACAGACGGGGGTTGGCGGCCCTGGCGAAACGCGCGGCCTTCTCCTGATCAAAATCCACATAGGGGAGCAAATCGATTTTATTCAGGAGCAGAACCGAGGAAAGATGAAAAAGCAGCGGATATTTTTCCGGCTTGTCGTCGCCCTCGGCCACGCTGAGCAGAGCCACCTTGTGATCCTCCCCGCAGTTGAATTCCACCGGGCAGACCAGATTGCCCACATTTTCAATGAAAAGTATGTCCAGATCCCGGAGGGGGAAACGGGGAATAACCTCCAGAATCATGGAAGCGTCCAGATGGCAGCCGCCGCCGGTATTGATCTGCTCGACCAGGGCGCCGGTGGCGGCCACGCGCCTGGCGTCGTTGTCGGTTTGCAGATCCCCTTCAATCACGGCCATGGAAAATTCGCCGCTCAAATCGCGCAGAGTGTGCTCAAGAAGCGAGGTTTTACCGGCGCCGGGGGAACTGATCAGATTCAGCGCCAACACCCCGGCCCGGGCGAAACGTCCGGAAAGTTCAGCGGCCAGGGCGTCGTTGCTCTCCAGAAGGGAACGACCCACGGAAATTTCCATTTTTCAATCCGCCTCCAGATGATCCAGATAAAGTTCCCGTCCCTTTCTGACGCTGTGAAAAAACTCCTGCCCGCAATGCGGACAGGGAACGAACAGGACAGGCTCCGGCGGGGTGAAATCCTCTCCGCAGGAGCCGCAACGCAACAGCAGAGGCTCTTCAACCAGCTCCAGAACCGCTCCGGCATGGGGGCCTCCCCGCAAAAGTGAGGAAAAGGCCAGATCCAGGGCCTCCGGCAGCACATTGGAAAGAGCCCCGTAGCGCACCCGCGCGCGCAACAGCCTGCCGGCCCCGTGTCTGGCCAGTTCGTCGCGGACAAGCTCCAAAAGCCCGGCAGCCAGGGATAACTCATGCATATCGCCAGGATACGCGAAAAGGAGGGGGCAGTTCAAGTACAATTTTTTTCACCCGCCTGTTCCCGGAGTAGTCCGGGCCGGGCCGGGCGTATTCCCTGTTCCGGCGGGGAAAAGTATGCGCTCCGCCCTGGCGGGGGAGTTTAATTTTTTTTACGGAAAAGAGCTTGAGAGGCTCGTCTTTTCTCCGCCACAGGCTTTTAATCCGGCTCCGGCCAGGGCCAAAGACAATTTCCTTAAACCTGGCATGTTGCTTGCATAATGAACATTACCTTCCTTTGCAAGCAGTACTTGACGGGAGCAGCGGTATACGGGCGGTCCGTATGCCGCTGTTCCGCTTTGAACGGGGAAAAGACGCCGGCTGCCGCGCTTCCGCGGCGGAACCCCGGCGGCAATCTGCTTTCGTGGAAATTGATGTCCTGGCGGGCAATCCGGACAAAGCTCCCCCTCAGGGTCATTCAATTCTTCCGAATCTGACGAGCCGCAGTGCTGTTTGTTTGTTTTCCGCGAGGATTTCTATCCCCTCAGTGATATTTTCATACCCCAGCAGATGGAGCAAAGTAATT
>JAISOL010000022.1 GCA_031275645.1 Deltaproteobacteria bacterium | reverse complement strand
AATTACTTTGCTCCATCTGCTGGGGTATGAAAATATCACTGAGGGGATAGAAATCCTCGCGGAAAACAAACAAACAGCACTGCGGCTCGTCAGATTCGGAAGAATTGAATGACCCTGCCGCAGCCGCCGCACGCTTGCAAGACTTGGCCGAATTGTGCGAGAATGTGGAAGCGCTTTTGTCGCGCTTGAACGCCTTGTTGAACGCCGGACAGGGCGGGCGCGGCAGCCGCCGGCTCGCGGAGCGGGCCTTACGGACGGCGGCAGCGGCGATAGCCGGATTACATGAGGACGGCGCGATATGAGCACAGCCATTACCCGGTCAAAGGGCCGCGCATGCTGACGGAACAACACAGCAAACTTACAGGCACACATCTTGAAACAGGCCATTCTTCTAGCCGCTTACGGCGCGGGCGGCGTACAGGGCGCCGGCGCCCTCCGCTGGTTTGAAAGCAAGGTGCGGGATAATTTCCCCTCTTCTTCCATACGCTGGGCTTTTACCTCCATGCTCATGCGCCGCCGCCTCACTGCCTCCCGCAAAAAAAACGATTCCGTAAAAAAGGCGCTCTGCCGCCTGGGCTTTGAAAAATATGACCGGGTTACGGTGCAATCCCTGCATCTGATCCCCGGAAGCGAATACGACGGAATGCTGGAAGAAATTGAAGAAGCCAGGTACTGCGGGGCCCCGCCGCAAATCAGCGTGGGCCTTCCCCTGCTCCATGACGCCGGGGACATAGCCCAGACCGCTCTGGCCCTCCTGCGGCATCTCCCGGAGGAACGCGGGCCGGAAGAAGCCGTAATCTGGATCGGGCACGGCGCGCAATCGGAAGGAGGCGCGGCCTACGCGCTCCTGACCGAGGCCGCGCAAAGGCTGGACCCCAAGGTATTCGTGGGCACGCTGTCCGGGGAACCGGGCATAGGAGATATTCTGGAAGCTCTGCGCCAAACCCGCTCCAGCCGGGCCTGGCTTATGCCCCTTCTCTCCGTGGTGGGCAAACACGCCGCCGAAGACATAGCGGGAGAGAAAAAGGACTCCTGGCGCGGCATACTGCTGAAAAACGGCATCGCCTGCCGGAGCGTGCTGCGGGGGGCCATAGAATACGAAAATCTGGCCGCCGTCTGGCTGCGCCACCTGCAAACCGCGGTCTCCCTCACAACATCCCTTGTCCGCGCTCATAATACGAACGCCATTCATTATCCGGGGTAAGCCCTCCGCCGCTCAACCACACCAGATGAACGCCCTGGGTAAATCCGGCCCCCAAGGTGTTGCGCGCCGTCAGCATAAAGGCGGCGAGCCCGGCCAGAGCCGAAGGCTCCAGCTTGCTCCGCTCATGGGTATTCACTATGGTCAGCAGCTTGAAGAGTTCGTCGTCCTCCACCGTGACGCAGCCGTCCGCCATCTCGCGCAACACCGCGCAGGCCAGGGAAGAGGGCCTGCACAGGGAAAGCTCGTCGGCAACGGTAAGGCCGCTGAGCCCTATATCCCTGACGCTGACCTTGTCAAACAGCCTGGTGCCCAGGCCGAGCAGCATGGACGGAGCCTGAACCGGTTCCGCCAGAAAACAGCGCACGTTGTCCATAAAGGCCAACTTCAGCCCCAGGCACAGCCCTGAAGCGGCAAGACCCGAGCCGCAGGGTATATACACATGGAGAGGGCGGCTTCCGTCAATCTCTATGCCCAGCCTGCACAGATTCGACTTAATATTCATCCCGGCCGTGGTATAGCCCAGAAATACGTTTCTGGAGTTTTCCTCCCCCACAAAAAAACAGGCGGGATCAGCGGCGGCCTCTTCCCGCGCCTTTTTCAAAACCTCGGCGCAATCAACATTATAATCAATAACTTCAATGCCTTTGGAGCGCATGTAGTCTTTTTTCCAGGCTCTGGTCTCCTTGGATGTGTGCGCGGAAACCGAAAAACCCAGAGCCTTGCCCATAAGTCCGGCCGCAAGGCCCAAGTTGCCCACAGAGGAGACGGACAGTGAAAATTTGCTGAAAAAGTTCCGCATCCCGAGCGAATTCAGCTTGGCGTAGTTATCCGACCATTTCAGTTTTTTGGCGTAAATGCCGATATCCTCGGCCAGTTTAAGCACCTCGTACACTCCTCCTCTATCCTTGAGGGAAGCGGAGAGGGGCAGCATATTATCCATTTTGAAAAACAGTCTTACCGGCGGCAGGGGCCGGTACTTCTTCAGGTCATTCAGAACAGCCTGGGACTCCCGCAGGGGAGACTCCATAACCCCTCCCCGCGCGGAGGTTTCCGGAAAAATCTGGGTCATGAAGGGGGAAAAACGTTTCAGGCGTAAAGCGACGTCTTTGACATCCTGAAGGGTGAACCCGGAACTGACGATAGCGGAAGACGCGGTCAGGCTCTGGCTCCTGCCCCAGAAAACCGGCCTGGCGTCAGCGAGATCTCCAATCTCCGGAAAAGCCGTAAGCCATTCTTTCCAGCGCAGACCGTTCAACGTGTCTGGAATATTACTCATTTCAGGCTACAATCCGCACTTTTCCGCCGGTTGAATCCCGGCGACAAAACAAGCCCGGAGTTTTCAATCTTCCACCGGTTTAAGGCGTTTTCCGGGACTATCCTGATAATAGGCGCGCTCTTCCTCCACCTCGAAATCGCTGCTGACCGCGCCGAGCCGCCTGCCGGTAAGCGCCTCCGCCACCCGCAGGGCGGCGAGATTTACGGATTCCTGCAAAACCTTGTCCATGACCCCGGCCAGATACTCGTCATTCCGCCGTTCGTCGCGCAGCGAAACCGACCTGGAATCCCGCCCGGAAACCGCTCCGGACCTGGTTACACTCCCGTCTTCAACAGAGATCAGTTGAAAAGTGCAATCCACCTCCGCGCCGGCCGTGGAACGGTCAACTCCCAGCACCTTCACGGCCGGGGCAAGCTCCACGCGCTCCAGGGCTATGCTGCCGGCGACAAGGTAGTCAAAATCGCGCTTTCTGGCCGCTTCCAGGGCATTCAGCCGCATATCCGGATTTTCCGCCGTGGAAGAGCCTTCCGCCATATACAGCTCCGCCGGCACGCCGGCACCCTGCAACACATAAACGATGCGGGTGGCCAGCATATTCCGCAGCCTTGAGGCCCGGGCGGCGTTTTCAGCGGGAATAAGCGGATAATCAAAAGGAAGCACCAGGATCCTGTCTTCCTCCTCAACCTGCGGCTGGCTGGAGGAACAGGCCGCCAGGGCCAGGGGAAGCAGGAATACTGAAAGCAGCGCCGCCTTAGCCAGAGGAAAAAATATTTTACTCATGGCGTTACCAGCCGATTTTCGGGTTATTGCTTGTTTTACGAATTTCCTTCTCGTCCGCCCAGACAATCTCTCCGCTCTGCGGATCCACGAGTTCAAGGGTGATCAGATAATAAACGTCCGCCGCGCCCTTGACCACCTTGCGGATGGAGCGCACCGTACCGGTGACTATATAGTCGGTATCCGTCAGCAGCTTGTTATCCCCCCGGCGGGTAACGGCTTCCGTGAAGTCGCGCTCCTCGAAGACCTGATCCATATTGGCCGTGTCGGCCAGAAAACGGACTTTTCCGGATTGCAGCAGCCTGATGCGGATCTTGTCGGTGATGGCCCTGGTATCTATATGCTCGTCCGTCTGGTTGACCACCTGACGCAAACGGACTTTCGGCGGAGCCGAAGCCAGGGAAACCCAGCGTGAATCAAGCAGGGATTGAGTCATGCTTTCGGCCGTATTCTGGAGATCCGAGGAACCCCAGGCGGAAGTGACGGTTTCCACCGCCGCCGGATCCCCGTATTCCACCCGCGGCTCCTCTCCGCAGCCCGCGGCCAGCAGTGAGAGAACAAAAAGGGACAACAGAAAATGCCGTCTGAGTATGTTCATATCAATTCGCCTCATTGGAAATAACCAGAGTAAAATCTTTTATCCCCGGTTTGGTTGAGCGTTCGCGCACGTGCACGGGAGCGCCGTGAGTCACCCTTACAGGGCGCCAGCTTGTCTGTTCCACCAGAAAGCCGTCCTTGTCAAACCAGAACACCCGGTAAACGGAGCTGTTCACATCGTCGTCGCTGTCGTTGCGCAGCACGGCGGAAATTTCCAGAAATCCCTCGCTGAGTTCGCGGGAGTCAATACTCTCCACCAGCACATCCTTGCTGTCGGCATATTCGTACTGCGGGCGCCCGCAGGCGGCCAGAAAAAGGCAAAAGAACACAGCCGCTTTTATTTTAATATGTGACATGATCCACCCTCGTATTTGAAGATCCGGCCTGTGAAAGCACAAGCACTACCCCTCTGGCCCGCTCCGGCAGGACAAACTCCCAGGTTGCCTCCCCCAGCCCGATATGCAGCGCCGCGCCGCGCCGTACCTTGAACATACTCAAATAACCGGCGGCGGGCAAGGTTTCCCAATTACGCAGACTCTCCGCCATCTTCTCGGCCAGCAAATCCATGCCCGAAGAAATCAGAATCCCGGCCAGGGGGACGAATTTCCTCAAATTGCCGTTGGCGAAAAGCAGCGCCTGCCCCAAAAAGGAAACGGAAACCCTGCTCAGAGCCCGGCTTACGGCCGTGGCTATTTCATAATCCAAATTATCCCGCAGCTCGCTGTAAGCCATAAGATCCGTGCGCAGAAGCTCATAGAGCCTGCCGGAACCTCCGGGCAGCCGCACAGAGGTGAAATCCGGCGACAGCGGGGGATCGTAGGCGGGCATGTCCACCAGAACATAGCCGACCATAGGGACAGGGATGCGTATTTGCTCCCGTCTCAGGGTCGGCGCCAGCCCCCCCAGCATGATCAACACCACTTCCTGTTCCCTGCCGACTGAAGGGAGGGGCGGGACCCGGTCGCCCCCCCACGCGCCGCGAAACATTTCCCCGGCTTCCGGGTTCAGGCTGGAGGCGCGGCGCATGCTGACGGCGGCATATTCGGAGTCTCCGGCTATGCGGCAAATGATGCTGCTCACGGCATAGGAGAAAGGGTCCTGGTAAGCCGAAGCCTTACTCCGCAGCTCCGGATCCGCGAGTATGCTCCGCATGCTGTAGTTCTCGGGAAGGCTGTCCAGGCCGTAGCCCTCGTCCTCCGCCTCTTCCTCCCTTTCCTCCAGAAGTTCCCGCAGGCGTTTTTCCTTTTCCTCCAGCCAGAGTTCCTGCCTGATCTCCATGCGGCGCATTTCCACGGCCGCGCCGGAAAAATCCTCCAACAGCATATAATTCATGGCATTCATGGTATGCAGAAGAGTTCTCTCATAACCGCTGCCGTAATATCCGCCGCCGCCCGCGGATACGGTGGCCTTGGCAAGACCGCCCAGCACGCCGCGCGCGTTTACTATGGCCCTTTGTTCGTATTCCTCAAGAATAAGACTGGCCTGTTCAAAGGCGTTTATGGAATCCCGCCAGCGCCCCTCAAGCTGGTAGACGCGGGCCAGATTGAGGGCCGTAACCAATTCTCCCCGGCTCTCATGCTCTTCAAGCATTTTTGCTTCCAGTCCCTCCAGGTTGTCCTGCTGCAAATCGACGCGGATCTCCAGCGTGGTCAGGGGGGAGGAACAGGCGCTCATGAAAAGGAAGCAGAACAGAAAAAGCGGCCGCTGCCAGGATAGACGTCTCATACGGGCTATATACCCCGGATGCGACGCTGAGGCAATATCCGTGTTGACAGCATCCCGTATCGGCATTACCCATAATGGACAGCCGGCAATGAAGCGTGTAGGATAAAGACGCTCGTGTTTTCGGGAAAAGCCCGTAAGAGCGTAAACCACAGGGGATTGTTTTATGAAAGTGTACGCCGATAACGCCGCCACCACCGCAATAAGCGAAGCGGCTCTTGATACAATGAATGAATGCCTGCGCGATTTATACGGAAACCCTTCCAGCGTTCACGGAGTCGGCCAGGAGGCGGCCCGCCGCCTGGAAGGGGCGCGCTCTTCCGTTGCCGCCCTGCTTGGAGCCGAACCCAGAGAAATATATTTCACCTCCGGCGGCACCGAGGCGGATAACTGGGCCATCCGGGCCGGAGCGCTGCTGGGAGCGCAAAAAAACAAAAAACATATTATTTCCAGCCGTTTTGAACATCACGCGGTTTTGCATACCCTGCGCCTGTGGGAAAAGCAGGGCTTTGAAATCACCCTGCTGGATGTGCACAGCGACGGCCTGGTGCGCCCGGAGGAACTGGCCGCGGCCATCAGGGACGATACCGCCCTGGTCAGCGTCATATATGCCAATAACGAAATAGGCACCATACAGCCTGTGGAGGAGATAGGCGGGATATGCCGCGAACGCGGGGTTCTTTTCCACACGGACGCGGTGCAGGCCGTGGGGCATCTTCCCATTGACGTACACGCGCAGTTCATAGACATGCTTTCGCTTTCCGCGCACAAATTCCACGGGCCCAAGGGCGTGGGCGCGTTTTACTGCCGCAAAGGCATCCCCCTGGCGGTTTTTATGGAAGGAGGGGCGCAGGAGCGCGGCAAACGCGCCGGGACTGAAAATGTCCCCTCCATTATCGGCATGGCCGAAGCCCTGAAAGAATCCTGCGCCCATATGCGGGAGGACAACAAAAAAGTCGAGGCCATGCGGGATAAGCTCACCGCGGCCCTCACGCGCATCCCGCGCAGCCGGCTTAACGGGCACCCGGATTTGCGCCTGCCGGGCATAGCCAACTTCTGCTTTTCCGGAATCGAGGGCGAGGGGCTTCTGCTCCTGCTGGATCAAAACGGCATATGCGCTTCCTCGGGTTCCGCCTGCACTTCCGGATCGCTGGATCCCAGCCATGTACTCCTGGCCATAGGCATCCCTCACGAGGAAGCCCACGGTTCGCTCCGCCTGTCTTTAAGCGCGCTCAACACCCCGGAGGAAGTCGACCACATCATCTCCGTCCTGCCCGGAATCATAGAAAAATTGCGCGGCATGTCGCCTGTATGGCAGAGGCTGGAGCAAGGAGCCAAATAATGATTTACAGCAAGGCCGTAATGGACCATTTCTATAATCCCCGCAATGTGGGCGCCATTGAAGACGCCGACGGAGTCGGCGAGGTGGGCAACGCCAAGTGCGGCGACATCATGAAAATGTATCTGAAGATAGACGACGACATCATAACCGATGTCAAATTCAATACTTTCGGCTGCGGCGCGGCCATTGCCACCAGTTCAATGGCCACCGAACTCATCAAGGGAAAAAGCGTTGATGAAGCCCTGAAATTGAGCAACAAGGCCGTAATCGAGGCCCTGGACGGCCTGCCCCCGGCCAAGCTGCACTGTTCGGTACTGGCCGAGGAGGCGGTCAAGGCGGCCATAGCCGACTACTATTCCAAAAAGGGGCTCGCTGTCCCTGAGTCCGCCAAAATAGCCAATTGCTGTTGCCATGCCTGCCAACAGCCGGCCTGAACATGCTCCGGAAACTGAAAAAAATCGTCATCGCCCTTTGTTCCGACCGGCCAGGCCCCAAATGCCCGCATTGCGGCGGAGTCCGCTGCATAGGCGTCTGCGGGCTGGACGGCTACGGAAGCGCGAGCCGGCGCAAAGCCCCGGATGAAAGGCAGGCGGACAAAGCCGCGGACAAAGTAAATCCATGATCCTGGCGGATTTGCATACGCACACGAATTTTTCGCACGGCGCGGACAGCGCGCCCGTCATGCAAGCCGCCGCCAAAAACAAAGGGCTCGCGATCTATGGCTTTTCCGAACATTCACCCCGGCCGCGCGGCTACTCCTACCCCTCTGATTATCAGGAAAAACTCGAAGCGGGCTTCAGCCGCTATATAAGCGAAACAGCGGCCCTGCGCCGCGCCAGTACGCCGGACTTCGCCACCCTGCTCGGACTGGAGGCGGATTTTATACCCGCGGAAATATCTTTCAGCCGCGAGATCACGGAAAGCGCCGACTTTGACTACATCATCGGGGGGCTGCATTTTCAGGGAAACTGGGGCTTCGACGCCAAGGCCGAAGACTGGGAAAAGCTGTCCCTGAAAGAACGCTTCGCCTGCTACGCCCGCTACTATGAAGACCTGGCCCGGCTTTGCGCCAGCGGTCTGGCGGATATCATAGCCCACCCGGATCTGATCAAAATTTTTACTCCCGAGAGCTTCAATCTCTGGCTGGAAAAACCCTCTTCCCTTAATCTGGTGCGCGCCGCCCTGACCGAAGCGAAGTCCGGGAAGGTTCTTCTGGAACTTTCTTCGGCCGGACTGCGCAAACCCTGCAGGGAGGTCTATCCCGGGCCGAAAATCATGGAAATAGCCGCGGATCTCGGCTTGGGCCTCTCCATAGCCTCGGATGCCCACGCGGCCGGGCAGATTGCCCATGCCTTCGCCGAACTGGAAAGCTACGCCCGCGGCTTCGGCTTTACCGGGTATGCCGTGGTGAAAAAACGTCAAACGCGAAACTTTGAATTTTAACCGCTTATCCCTGTTATGCCATCTTTGTCTCCGCTTTGTTTAATCAGGCTACGTCAGGCTTCTTTGCTCTACGGGAGCAGGACGGCCCTGGACGGGCTGGACTGGGAAATATTCCCCGGCCAGCATTGGGCAGTGCTGGGGCGCAACGGAGCGGGCAAAAGCTCGCTTCTGCGCCTTCTGCGCGGCGAAGTCCGCCCCTCCCGCCTCCCTTCCGGCGCCGGAGAACACATTCCGGCCATCACCTGGAACTTTACGGGGGAAGAAGACACCTCCCCTCTGGCCGTGCGCCCTGTCTCCTCCATCCTCTCCCCGGAGCTGCAACGCCACTACGTCCGCCAGGGTTGGCGGCTCCGGGGGGAGGAAGTGATTCTCTCCGGCTTCAGCGACGCCTACATGCCGTACAGCCCGCCCAGCCCGGAGGAAAGGGAAATGGCCCGGGACATGGCCTCCAGACTCGGAGCCGCCCCTCTGCTGGACGTACTGGCTCCCGACCTCTCCCAGGGGCAGCTACGTCTCCTGCTCCTGGCCCGCGCTCTGGTGAAAAAACCCCGTCTGCTCCTCCTGGACGAGCCCTGCGACGGGCTGGATCATTCTTCGCGCAAGCATATGTTCGCCCTGCTGGAAGAATGCTCCACGGCTTCCACCACTATAATCTGCGCCCTGCACAGGGACGAGGACGCCCCATCCTGCCTCACCCACGCCCTGGAACTGGAAAGCGGCAGAATCGTCCGCAGTTTCAGGCTTGAGCCGGACACAGGCAGGAGGCCGTATCTTTCCCAGGCCCGCGAAAACAGCGCGCCGGCGGCGAAAACGCCTCCCCCCCCTCCGGCCGGACGGCCCATCTTCAGACTGCGCCGGGGCGACGTCTACATCAAGCGCAAGCTTGTGCTGCGCGGGATAGACTGGGAGGTACGCGCCGGCGAGCAATGGCTGCTTTCCGGGGCCAACGGATCGGGAAAAACGACTCTGCTGCGCGTAATCCTGGGAGAGGAACATGTGGCTCTGGGGGGGAGCCTGACCTGGTTCGGCCCCGGCCTCTCCGCTACAAAACGCCTGACCCTGGAAGAGCGGCGCAACTATACCGGCCACGTCTCCGACCGCCTGCGCAATGATTACCGCTATGATCTCACGGGCCTGGAACTGGTGCTCTCCGGTCTGCACAACAGTATCGGGCTGTATCGCGCTTCCACCGAAGAAGAGCTGAAAAAGGCGGACTTCTGGCTGAAACTTCTGGAGTTGGAAGAACTGGCGGACGAACGCCTGGAAAAAATGTCCGAAGGCCTTTCCCGCCGCTTTTTGCTGGCCCGCGCTCTGGCCCCGCGCCCCAGGCTGCTGATTCTGGACGAACCCTGCTCCGGCCTGGACGCGGATTCCAGGGAAAGTTTTCTGAGCAGCCTGCCCAAGGTCATGGACCAGGGCTGCCAGCTTATTTTTGTCAGCCACAGTCCCGGAGATCTGGCCGAGATAGCCCCCCTCCTGACCCATGAGCTGGCGCTGGAAAACGGACGCGTGATCTACCGGGGCGGGATCAGAACGCGGGAGCCCGCGAAGGCCGCTTCCAGCATCTTTACAACAAAGGAAAAGTCGCATGCGGATCGAAAAATCGCTGGATGAGCTTTCATCCCTGGAGGAAGCGGAAGCCCTTTTCCCCCCCAGAATGTTGCCCGCGGGAACGGAAGTACTGCGCCTGGCCCCCAGTCCGACCGGCCTGCCCCACATCGGCACGGCCATGCAGGCGGTGCTTAACCGGGCTTTGGCGCAAAAGAGCGGGGGAGTGTTCATTCTGCGCATTGAAGACACGGATCGGGCCAGACTCATCCCCGGAGCGGAGAAGGCCGTGCTGGAGGCTCTCGCCTGGCTGGGACTGGCTCCGGACGAAGGCCCGAACCTCGGCGGAACTTACGGACCTTACAGGCAGAGCGAGCGTCTGCGCCTTTATGAGCTTGTCGCCGCGCATCTGCTCGCCTCCGGGCAGGCCTACCGTTGCTTCTGTCCCCCCGCCCGCCTGGAGGCGTTAAGGAATGAACAGATGCGGGCGGGAGAAAATCCCCGTTATGATCGCAAATGTCTGAAACTGAGCCAGGAAGAATGCAAAGCCCGGATGGAGGCCGGGGAGAGGAGCGTCATCCGTTTTCGCATTCCCGGAGCCGAAGCCGTCTCCTTTTTTGATGAAGTCCGCGGCGAGATAAGCTTTGCGCCCGAAAGCGCGGACGATCCGGTGATCCTCAAAAGCGACGGCTACCCCACCTACCACCTGGCCGCGCTGGTGGACGACCATTTCATGCGGGTGAGCACTGTCGTCAGGGGTGAAGAATGGATATCCTCCACCCCGAAGCATATTCTGCTGTACAAGGCTCTGGGCTGGAGCATTCCCAAATTCCTGCATACGGTGATTCTGCGGGACGAGCAGCGCCGTAAGCTCTCCAAGCGCAGCGGCGATACCTCTTTGCGCTGGTACCAGACGCGGGGCTACCTCCCGGAGGGATTCCGGAATTTTCTGACCCGCATTTTATGGGCGCACCCCCTGGAAAAAGACATTTACGACTTCCGGGAATTTGTCGAACTTTTCAGTACGCGTTCCCTTCCCCGCACCGGGCCTGTGGTGGACAACAAGCTTCTGGATTTTGTCAACGGGCAGTATCTGCACCGCCTAGCGCCCGCGCAAATGCGCTCGGCTTTTCTGGATTACCTTGCCTTGCTGGAAAACTCCGCGGAGCAGGATATCGCTCCCCTTTTCCCTGCCGGCCTTAAGCCGGAATGCCGCCACGCCCTGAAGGCGGATCTTGAGGCGGACAGCGCTTACGCGGAACGGGTCTTTGCTCTGGAACCGGAACGCAACCGCAGGCTGGCGGACGTCTTTCTGAATAACGGCTTCTTTTTTGAAAGCTGTTTTGTTCCCCCTTCCCCCGCGCTGCTCCTCAAACACTGTCCGGAAGCGGAACAAGCGCGGCTGGTCTTGGAGGCTGTCCTGCCCGGCAATATTTCCGGCCTTGCCCAAGAGGACTGGGACAGCTTCATGCGACAAAAGGCTCTGGATTTCGGGCTGAAACCCAAGGCGGTTTTCATGCTAACCCGCCTCGCCCTGACCGGTCTGGAAAAAACCCCGCCCCTGTACGATATCGTTGTCATTCTGGGCCCTGAGCGCATACGGGATAGGATTGGGAGAACTTTAAACCTGTTATGACCCTGCCGGAATTGTTCCATTGTATACGCCCCTTTATCCGGCCTTACCGCCGCCTGGTCCTGCTGGCGCTCTTTCTGACCCTGGTCGGAGCTTTTACGGCTCAGGTAAATGCCTGGGTTCTGCGTTACGCCACGGACGAGATCCGGGATATCCTGACGGCGGAAGGAGGCCGGAACGGCCGGCAGGGCTTCCTGGCGCTCATTTCCGCCATTCTGCTGGGCAAAGAGCTGCTGAATCTGTTCATACAGTTCGGACAAAAATATTACGCTGAAAAACTGCGCATTTATATCTCAAGGGATCTGGCCCAGGCGGTCATTGAAAAAATTCTTACCTACAAGCTGGCTTTTTACAGCAGCGGGGGCAACCAGCCGGGATTGCTGCAAACGCGCATTGATCGGGGGGTGGAAAGCCTGACCCGCCTGGTGCAGAATTTTTTCATCGATATTCTTCCCCTCTTCGCCACCTCCATAGTCGCCGTGCTCATGATGTTCAGCGCGAATTTCCACACGGGCTTCCTGGGTTTTTGCGCCATACCGATCTATTACTACGTCAGCCGCCTGCAGGCCGGCAAACTCACCCCGGCCCGGAGAAGAATCAAATCCCTGCGCGAGAACAAGAGCCAGGGCATTCTGAGCATCCTGGAATCCATACCGGTGATCAAATCCTTTCTGCGCGAGGATATTGAAGAAAAAAAACAGCTCGCTCTGCAAACGGATCTGACCGACGCCCAGTTGAAAATACGCCGCACCGGCTTTCTCTTTGACGGCCTGAAAGGCTTTATTGAGCAGATCGGGCTGGTTTTAATAATTATTCTTACAAGCTACTTCGTGCTCCAGGGAGAGATGAGCATAGGTTCCATCATGTTCAACATTCTGCTCTTCAACAACGCCTCCGCTCCCATCCGCCGCCTGCACCTGCTTTATGACCAGATGAATGACGCCCTGATCTACGCCGAGGGTTTTTTTGAAATCATGCGCTCCGATCATCAGGTGGAGCGGAGCGGCGTCTATATTCCTCCCCGCCTGACGGGCGGCTTTGAGCTCAAGGAGGTCAGCTTCACCTATCCCGGCAATGCCTCCCCTACTCTTGACCGGATCAGCATGACGATTTTGCCGGGTAAAATCACCGCCCTGGTCGGACTTTCCGGCGCCGGCAAAAGTACGCTCGTCAACCTGCTGGACAAATTTTATGTGCCGGATTCCGGAGAAATACTACTGGATGGAAAGCCCCTGGCGGAATACGACACCGCCTTTATCCGGGGGAACATCGGGCTGGTGCTGCAAAAAAATCACATCTTCAACGGAACGGTGGCGGAAAATATCCGCTACGGCAATCCCTCCGCCTCTTTGGCGGAGGTGGAGGAAGCCGCGGCCCTGGCCGGCATCCACGAGCAAATCCTGGCCTTGCCCCGGCGTTACGCGACGCCGGCTCTGAACCTCTCCGGAGGACAGCAACAGAAAATAGCCCTGGCCCGCATGTTTCTGAAGAATCCGCCAATCATCTTTCTGGATGAACCCACGGCCAGCCTTGACGCCGTCGCCGCCGAACAGATCAAAAACGCCTTGGACGCTGTCAAGAAAAACCGTACGGTAGTGATTATTTCGCACAGTCTGGCGCAGATTGTCGACGCTGATTGCATCTATGTCCTGAAGGAAGGCCGGATTGCGGAATCCGGCAACCACGACTTTCTGTATCGCCGGAACGGGGTTTATCGCGAAATCTTCGACGCCCTGGCACGCAGTCTGAATATGGACAAAATCGCGCGCACCCTGGAGGAATAGCTCAGACTCCCTTTCATTCCGCTTTCCGGATCCAGTTGAGCATGATTTCGCCCATATCCACGGCCAAAGCGGCGGTAACGGCGTACAGAGGATCGGCGGGGAGGCGGTTTTTCACGGCAAAGACAAGATAATCCCGCGTTTGCGGAGCGGGCAGAGCCCCGCTCTGCGCCACAGACCAGACCTGCAGGCCGGAATTGACGTCATAGGCTTCAATTTGCAGAGCTACCCGGTTGTCGGCGGAATTTCCCCCGGCAAAAACGTGTGTCACAAAGCCCCCCACCAGCATATCCGCATTTCTGGCCTTGGCGTAGGCCAGAGCCAAATCGCGCCGGAAAGGCCCGGCCTCGGCCATAAACTCAAACTGCTCGAAAACCTGCATGGCGGACCAGGTCTGCCAGACGGCGCGGCTCAGGCTGTAGCCGATCATTTCCGGATTGTCCATTTTCTGGATTACCTTGAAAGGCACGAAAAGCACTTTGAGGCCGCCCACCTCATTCGTGGGATAGATGTGTACTTCCGGCGGGTTGCGCACTACCCGGCTATCGGCGTAATAGACGGGTTTGCCTGTAAAATCCAGATCGAGACGATTCCCGGAAGAGCAGCCCGCCGAAAACAGACTCCAGGGAAGAAGAATAAGAACGAGGCGGAATATGAACAAAAGAGGCTGGCGCATGGGTTTTCCTTTAAATGTGTTACAGCGTACCGGGAGCGCAAAAAATCGTCAAAAAAACGGCAATTTTTACTCTCTGTGAAGAACAAGCAAAAAGCGCGCCTGAAATATCTCCCGAACCGAATCCGCGGACGAAAAAAGCTCCGCGACGCTTATTCCCTCAGAGCTTATTCCGGGTTATCCGAAGTAGTCGATGCTGAAAAAAAGGAGGGTATCGCAATGTCCGTCAAATATGAAAACAAGATGATCCTGGTTGAAAAAAAGAAAAACTTTGTTGCCCTGGTTACCTTGAACAATCCGCCGATGAATCTGAACAGCATCCCTTCCATGCTGGAACTCGGCGAAGCTTTCAGAAAACTGGAAACGGATCCGGAAGCCCGCGTTGTCGTCATTACAGGTTCCGGGGAAAAGGCTTTCAATGTGGGTTCCGATTTATCCGGCTTCAAGGAGATGGAGGGAAATTTCAAGGGCAGGAAGTTCAAAATGGAAATGGACCTGATGAACTCCGTGGAATTCTTCAGTAAGCCGACTATTTGCGCCATTGAAGGCTATTGCATGGGAGGAGGGCTGGAGTTGGCCTGCTGTTGCGACATCCGCATCGTTTCGGATAAAAGCGTCTTTTCCCAGCCGGAGATAAACCTGGGGCTGTACCCGGCCTCCGGAGGGCTGTACCGCCTGCCCAAGATCATAGGTCAGTCGCGGGCTCTGGAACTCATGTATCTTGGGGAGGCAATAGACGCTGCGGAAGCCTGTCGCCTGGGTCTGGCCAATAAAGTCGTCCCGGCGGGGTCAACGCTGGAATACGCGCTTGCGATGGCGGCCAGAATTTCCGTAAAACCGCCCAATGCCCTGCGCGTCATCAAGGAGGGCACCAGAAAGATGTGGCTGAAGGATTCCAAGGATAACCACTACACCAATCTGGAATATATCGAGAGTATTTTTAATCACTACAACGGCAAGGAAGGCGTTGCGGCATTTTTGTCCAAGCGCCCTCCCGAATTCAAATTCGATTGAGCCGGCGGGCCTTATAATGAGACGACTCAGGCGATCAGCGCTCCGGCATAGCCAACCACGCTTTTCATGTCCGCTCCGTATTTTTTGCCGGTCACCCCGGAACTGGTATGCGCGGTAAGGCGGCAGCGCGTGGCGCCCAGAACCTTGCAGGCGTGGAGCATTATGGTCATGGCCGCGAAGCCGCACATGCTGATTTTTTTGCGGACGCAGACCTGGAAAAGCCCTTCCGGCGAGAGGTCGAGAATTTGTTCCAAAGCCAGGAGATCCTGCTTTCTGCCCTCTTCATGGGGCAGATAATGGCTCATGTCCGAGCTTGTAATCAGGAGCAGGGCTTTACCCCGTTCCTGTCTGGAACGGACCAGGGCGGCCACGGCCAGCCCGGCTTCTTTCAGCCTTTCCGGATTGTATTCACGCACACATAGCGGAATTATGCTCAGGGTAGAGCGCTGGAGCTGTAAAAAGGGCAGCAGAACCTCCAGGCTGTGCTCCCGGAGATGGGCCGTCCTGTCCGCCGTAAACAGGGAGCCGCCACTTTTCTCGTCCGAAGCCCGCCATCCGAGCAGCCAGTCCACTCCATCGCTGTCCACCGGCACATCCCCCAGAGGCGTGCTCCAGGCTCCGTCCGGCCACAAGGAGAGGGCGGGACCGAGGCCGGTGTGGTTGGGGCCCAGAAGGAGCACGCTTTCCGGCAGCCTGGCCTGACTCAGAGTCAGTCCGGCCACTCCCCCCGAAAATATGTAGCCCGCGTGCGGAACCATACAGCCGAGTATGTCCATGTCGGCGCATTCCGCACGAAAGTCCGCTCCCTGGTCAAGATAGCCTTGCACTTCTGTGCGCAGGGTCTGGGGATCGGCAGTATAAAAACGTCCGGAAACCACAGGCTGGCGTATGTTCATAAGCGTCTCCCCTTTCAAGGGCCTCCCTCCGTTTTTCCGGAGGGGGCGGCGCCACAGGCTCTGTCGTCAATCCGACGTCCCGCAATCCGCCGCGCTTCCCTGAAGCTTGTCCAAAGCGTGAGGCAGGGCCGGCAGAAGCGGAAGCAGATTCTCCCGCACGGCTTTGGGGCTCCCCGGCAGGGTGAGGAGTATGCTTTCCCCCACCACTCCGCAGATGGCTCTGGAGATCGCGCCGTGCGGAGTTTTTTGCAGGGAGGCAAGCAGCATGGCTTGCTCGAAGCCCGGCAGGCGTTTTTCCAGCAGAGGCAGCAGAGCTTCCGGGGTAAGATCGCGCCCGGAAATCCCGGTGCCGCCGCTGGAGATAATGAGGTCATATCCTTGCACCAGGGCCAGATCGGCCACCAGGGAACGCAGCCGGAAAAGATCGTCCGGGATGAGGTAGCCGCTGGCGCAGCGCAGGGGCAGAGCCGCGCGCACCATATCCTCAACAGCCGGGCCGCTCTCGTCCCGGCGTTCTCCGGCGGCGCCCCTGTCGGAAACCGTGATCCAGGCCAGAGCCATTCCGTTCCGGCAGGCGGAAAAACTCATCTCTCCCCCCGGAATATCCCGGAGGCTCAGGAGGCGTATGCAGGGCAAACTGTGCCGGCGTCCCCGCATCGGGAGTTCCAGGCGCAGGGTTACCGCGAAGAAAGGCTCTCCCGCGCTCAGAAGGATAGTTCCTGCGGCAAAAACGCCTGTAGCCTTGCCCGGCAGAAAAAATTCCGCAGGCAGCACGGCCTGCGGGGAGGAGGATTCCGGGAGAGACTCCGGCAGGAGCAGGAGAGCGCGCCCTTGGGCCAGGGCCGGGAGGCGCAGGATGAAAGGAAGCCTTTTTGTTCGCCCGGCTTCGACCGCGCCCGCGCGGTAAGGAGCAATGTACATTTTCTCCGCCTGTTCTCAGAAACCAAGCGCGCTCAGACCGGGGAGGGCGAACTGCACCTTGAAAGTGGTATCGTTGTCATCCCTTATGATCTGCCCGCTGATGGAAAAACACTGGTGCGTATAGGTCAGGATCAGACCTTTTTCCTCTTTGCCCTGGTAGCCGCCTGTTCCTTTGATCGGCCATTCGTAGTACAGATCGGCCGACCACGGCCCGTAGTCAGGGAGTCTGCCCCTCAGGCTCAGGGTGGTCAGGCGGGTGAGCCTCTGCCGGTAATAATCGCTCACGGGCTCGTACATATTCAGAGAAGAGGAAAAATTGATCCACTCCGGGATGCTCAGTCCCAGAGTCTGGCTGTGCCGGGTAAATTTATTCTCCTGCGGCGTATAATAGCTGCTTCCGGTCAGACTGACCATATTTCCGGCGTAAAGGGTCAGCTCGATCAGCAAATCTCTCCAGGGTTCACGCTTGTGGAGGTAAAGATCGTGCCCGCGTCCGGCCTCGTTCAGATCATAGGCCTGTTCCAGGCGTAGCCGGACTACATCCTGATAATCATAGGCAATGGAATCCTCGGCGGAAGAAGAATCCTCCGCCGCGTTTTCGTCCTGAGGGCCACTCGTCCGGGCGTTCCCTGTTCCATCGCTTCCGCTATTCCGGGGGAGCCCTCTTCTGACGGCTCTTTTCCGGGTAAGGACATTATCCACGGAGTAAACCAGTTCATGGACAGGCGCCAGACGGTCGTATTCAGTATAATATGGATTTCCGGCCTGGTTTATCTGGGGAGTATGCCGGTAAACCAGACGCGGCATGACGCTGTGGCGCAGAGCCGTCCAGGAGCTTTCCCCAGGGCCGGGGGCCTCGTTTTCTCCATCCAGAGCATAGACCCGGTAAAATTCGCCCGTGGCCTTGATCTCGTAATCCGGCACATAACGGGAAGCTTCCCGCTTATTGCGGGCATTTTCCCGCGTCAGGGCGAAAGTATCCTGTCTTTCCCCGCTGTACCAGGTGGCCCTGAGACGGGAAGAAGCTATAATTGATCCGTAACGCCCGGACAGGGGAAGTATGAGGCGGGGGCTTAAATCTAAGCGCAGGCCGCTCCCTCCTTCCCTCCGGAAAAGATAAGAGGCCTGTACTCCGGCCTGCGCTTCCAGAGGCAGACCCCGCAGTATGCGTCCCTGATGCAGGTAGAAATCAAGCTCCGGCAGAGTCTGGACAGTGGAATCGTTGCTGTGCTTGGGCAGAGAGGCTCCCAGTACTGGATCTCCGTTGCCCAGAGCAGGATTCTGGATGTACGTGCCGGAAAGATAGAAGCCCGCCCGTTCCCACTCGCGGAAAAGCTGAATCGAACTCTCCCGGTTTTCGGTTATTTCCCGCAAATCGCGGGAAAACACGTTGAAGAGGTCTTCCCTGCTCCGGGTGAAGCCGGTCATGCTATGCTCGAAGTCGCGCAAGTAATACTGATCCGATACATAATCCAGATCAGCGCGCAGGCGCCATAAAGGCTCGCCGGGCAGACGCAGATCATACATGCCGCGCAGCCACCAGCGCGACTTGTCCGGCCGGATCAATCCATCCCCCCGGTAATACTCGCTGTCAACGTCCCGAAGCTCGCTTGTCCTGTCCTCTATAAAGTCAAAAGCCAGCCAGATATCCTCGTCTTCCGAATCCTTGGAGCGGTAGGCCAGACCGTGCATGAAACCGCGGCGGCTCATGTAGCCTTCATAAAGGGTGAGATCCCGGCTTGAATCTATGGCCCAGAAAAAAGGCTGAGTGTAAAAAAAACCGTTTCTGCTGTTCATACCCAGGTCAGGCAGCAAAAAACCGCTCTGACGCTCGTTTTTGGCCGGCACGACAATATACGGGGTATAGAACACCGGCAAGTCGACCAGTTGAAAACTGGCGCCCCAGAGCTTGGCGTATCCGCCTGTTTCCAGAGAACCTTCGCCGGCTTCAAAGGACCAGGCAGGGGTCTCGCCGTCGCAGGTGGAATATTTTATATCCTTGAAGCTGTAAATGTTCCCCCTGTGCCGGATAATGTGCCCGCCCTGAAAATGGCTGTTGGTGTCGGGCATGAATATTCTGCCGTCCGTCATCCAGCCGGTGCGGCTGCGCATATCCAGCTCGGCCTCATTGGCGTTGACTATGTCGCCGCCCAGACTGACTTCCACGTTGCCATACAGATAAACCCAGTTGGTCTGGACAAAATAACGGGCGAAATCCGCGCGCAGGTAGTCTTTGCCCTGGCGCAGCTCCACCTTGCCGAAGGCTTCCAGAACGGAGCCGTTGACCGAACTCAACATGCGATCCGCGTTGAGGCTCCAGATATTTTCCCGCAAGTCTTCAGTCAGCATGCGCAGAGTGCCCCCCTGAAGAGCGGCGCCAGAAGCCGAACCGTCGTTCCAGCCAAAAAGCACAGCCAGGAAAAAGAGGATCAGCTTCTGCCGGAGCAGCATATTCCGTCGGCGGGCAAGAATATTCATCGGCTTTTTCCGTAAGCCCTCCACAGAAGCAGGGCGCCGATCAGAATCATGGGCAGGCAGAGGAGCATACCCATGGTGAATATTCCGCCGAAGATAAAACCCAGATGGCGATCAGGCTCGCGGACGAATTCCACCAGAAAACGGAAACAGCCGTAACCCAGACCGAACAGGCCGCTTACCGCTCCGACCGGGGGCCGCCGCGCCGAAAAGCGCCATAAAATTATGAAGAGCAGCAGTCCCTCCAAGCCGGCTTCATAAAGCTGCGAAGGATGACGCGGAAAAGGGCCTGCTTCGTGCCCCGGAAAGACCATGCCCCAAGGAAGGGTGGTAGTCCGCCCCCAGAGTTCGCCATTGATGAAGTTGCCCATGCGCCCGAAAAACAATCCTGGGGGGACAAGAGGGGCCACAAAATCCGCTGTCGCCAAAAAACCGCATTTATACCTGCGCCCGGCAAGATACAGCACCAGGAGCACCCCTGCAAGCCCGCCGTGGAAAGACATGCCTCCATGCCAGACGGCCAGGATTTCCCAAGGATTATTCAGATACTCAAGAGGCTTGTAAAAAAGAACATATCCCAGCCTGGCTCCCAGAACCACGCCGGCCACCCCCCAGAACAGAATATCGCTGAATTGCTCCGGGCTGAAAGGGCATCCGTAAACCTTCCTCCGCCGGACGCGATAACTGCCCAGAAGCCAGGCCGCGACAAAAGCCGCCACATACATGAGACCATACCAGCGTATGGATAAAGGGCCTATGGAAAACAAAACAGGGTCTATGCGCGGAAAAGAGAGCATCTATCATCCCTCGGGCTTTGGGAAAGCGACATGATTCGCTTTCCATATGGGTTAATCCAGGTGGAGATTTAAGGCAATAGCCAGGAAGGCAAGAAATATTTTGACATTTGCCGGCCATTTTTGTAAGGAGATTATTCCGTTCGGGCAGTTAGCTCAGATGGTAGAGCACCGCCTTCACACGGCGGGGGCCACAGGTTCAAGTCCTGTACTGCCCACCAGTTTTCCCGATTTAAGTTTTGAGCATGTGTAAAATTGTGTGCAAATCCTTACTTTGCGACTCTGAGAAGTTCAGGTCTCGGGGCCGTTTCTTTCCTGTCAAAAACCTCGCCCAACCGATCAGACGTGACCCCGAGCGAGCGAATATATCTGACCGTAGTCGTCAGATTCGCATGTCGCAGGATACCTTGTATTTCCTGCGCCGGCAGTTCCTGGGCCAGCAGTGTTGCCGAAAGACCTCGGATTCCATGATAACCAAACTTTTTCACATTGGCCCTGATACAAAGCCTTTTGATGAAGTTCTTTCTGTCAACATACGGCTCTCCGGTTGTCTTCGACGTAAACACATAGCTTGATTGTCCCCCGCCACGCATCTTGTGTGCTAATAATGCGTCAAACAATGCCCCGGTCATGCTGAGCCAGACGCGCTTTCTGCTGCCGTCCCTGGTCTTGCAAGTGCTGAGGCGGATTTTCCTCTGCCTGAAGTCTACATCCTCCCATGTCAAATGAACCACCTCTGACCGCCTGCCGGCTGTATGCAGCAACGTAAGCAGCATGGCCTGATCCTTTGCATCGGCTTTTTCGTATACCTTCCAGAAGTCTTCCGCTGGCGGAACATAATGGTTTTCCGATTTCTCGGGAAACCGCTCAACCTCCTGAAAGGGGTTCAGCAAAGGAAAGCCGTGATACTTTTTCCCGAACGCCCAAAAGGCCGATAAATCCTTACGGACTTTATTCGCGGCGGCATTGCTGACGGTCTTCGCCGTCCCGGTAAGCACTGCAAGCGCCATTTTCATAGTCAATGCTTCTGGCTCCGAGGTCGGTGACGCGACCAAAAAAAGACGCTTGAGGGCCAGTTTTTTTGCTTCAAACGTCTTTTTAACGTGCCGTGATTTTGAAAAATCAAGGTACAGCGTAGCGATGTCATGTAACCTGCCTTCCCGGAAAAACCTAACAATGAATTGGGAAAATAGTAATAAAACCAGTAAAGTGGTGTAATCGAGGGTTGACTTTTCATCGTTATGTGATAGTGAAAACATAACGATGG
>JAISOL010000016.1 GCA_031275645.1 Deltaproteobacteria bacterium | reverse complement strand
AATTACTTTGCTCCATCTGCTGGGGTATGAAAATATCACTGAGGGGATAGAAATCCTCGCGGAAAACAAACAAACAGCACTGCGGCTCGTCAGATTCGGAAGAATTGAATGACCCTGCGGCTGTGCGGCTCCAGGGTTCTGTTTTTTGGCATAAAGTTTGCAAAAGTTTTTCCGGGATGCTTCAACTTCCACAAGGAGTACGGTTATGCCGGTGGACAGGCCTGTAAACAATATATCCGGCGCTTTCATGCACAGCGTAAAAAGGGCGCGCGACAGCGCGGCGCGCCGGGGGCCGGCGATGAACGCGGTTCTGGGTTTGGACAATTTTTCGCGTTTTTTACGGAATGAATCCGTCAGGCTTGCCGGGGAGGAGCCGCTCCGCGGCTCCTCCGGGGTTTTGCCCCGGCTCGGTTCCAAGCTCCGGAACGGGATTGTGGGGGACGAGATCCCCCAGGGCGATTTTGAGGAGCGGGCTCTGACGGCGCGAGCCCGGCGGCCGCTTGCTCCCCTTGTCCGTTCCGGCGGCAGTGAAGCCGCTGTTCTGGCCCTGCGGGCCGCGGGGCACAGGCTGAAAGAGACGGCCGGCGTGGTGCTGGAGAGCCTGGGAAAGCTTTCCGCCCTGTTTGAGTCCGGCAGCGAAGGCGTTGCGGCTGTCGGCTATGACCGGGTGGGGGGAACCTCCTACGGAAAATACCAAATTGCCTCCAATACCGGCTCCCTGGGAGAATTTATCAGTTTTCTGGAGCAGAAGGCCCCGGCTCTGGCCAAAGAATTTCAGGAGGCCGGGCCGCCCAATACCGGAAGCCGGGAAGGCCGCATGCCGGAAGTCTGGCGAGCCGTCGCCTCCAGGGAGCCGGAGACCTTTGAAAGCTTGCAGCACGAGTTTATCCAAAGCAGGTTTTATACCCCGGCGGCGGACAGGCTGCATGCGTCCGGAGTGGATGAAAGCCGTTTCAGCCGGGCGCTGCGCGAGGTGCTTTTCAGCACAGCGGTGCAGCACGGTCCCTCCGGGGCAGCCGGCATTGTAAAGAACGCCCTGAGCCGGACGGAAAACTCCGCCTTTTTCCGGACGGACGCGCCGGATCTTCCGGCGGAAGAGCGCCGGCGGGCCGAGCAGGGCCTGATCCGGAATATCTATTCCATACGCCAGGAGAAGTTCGGATCGTCCTCAACCAGGGTACAAGAGGCCGTCGCCGGGCGCCTGCACAATGAAATGAACATGGCCCTGGCCATGCTTGAGGGAGCGGAATGAATCGCGCTTGCGCCGTTTCCGCCGGTTGCGGAAATCACAAAAAAATATTATAATGCGGCCATGCAAGCTTTAAGGCACCCAAATTTTTTTAAAAGGAGGCGCCCATGCTCGCGATAAAAAAAATCCTGGTGGCGGTTGACTTGTCTCCCCAGAGCTCCAGCGTGGCCGATTACGCTGTTGTCATGGCCAAAGCGCTGGATGCGAGTATTCTGGCAGTGTACATTGCTCCTTCTCTGGGACATTACGTCGGTTTTCACGTGCCCACAAGCTCCATTGAAAACTTTGTGGGCGAAGTGGTCAACGGCGCTGAAAAATCCATGGAAGAATTCGTAAAGGAGAAATTCCCGGGCGTCCTGGCGGAAGGACGGGTAATCAGCGGGTACGCCGCCGAGGAAATCATCAGGCAGGCCAAAGAATATAATGCTGATATGATTATCATGGGCACGCACGGCCGGGTGGGGCTGGACCGCATTCTTTTCGGCTCGGTCGCGGAAAAGGTTGTGAAAAGCTCCAATATTCCGGTCCTGACGGTTCGTCCGGAAGGGATACCCGGAGAGATCTGATTTGTTGAGAGCTCTTCGCCGGAAAGCGTGGTTTCCGGCTCACTCCGTCGCCAAAGGCGATGGAGCCCGGCCTTGCCGGGCGGCCGCATAACGCCGCCGGGGTCGAGGCTGTTAGTGGCCGCCGTGGTAAAGCATGGGTTTGAACTTGAAAATCTGAACCCTTTCGGAATTGTGGCAGAAGACGACGCAGTTGTAGACGTCCGGCCTGCGCCTGATTTCCTCCGGATCTCCGCTTTCTGAGTGGAGAGAGCCGGGGCCGTGGCAGGCCTCGCAACTCAGATTGGCCTTTTCCGGCGTCTGCTCCAGGCTCAGGAAACCGCCGGGCTTGCCGTAGCCCGTGGTGTGGCAGGCATAACATTCCTTCTTTTCGTCTTCCGTCAGTTTGGGCAGCATTTTTTCTAGGCTTTTCCAGGAATGGGCCTTGGCGGATTTTTCCATGAAACTTGCGTACTGCCCCTCGTGGCAGGAGGAGCAGGCCTCTGCCCCCACATAAGCCGCTTCCTCTTCCGCCGGCAGAGCCGCCGGAGTGAAGATCAGCGCGGCCAGAAGGCCGGCTAGACCGGAAAGCCCGGCGTATTTCAAGAGCTTGTTCACCTGCCGACCTCCGCGTTCCTCTTTTTTTTCGTCATTCCGGTGATAATGCCGTTCAGGCGTTCCGCGATTTCCACCAGAGCGCGCACGGCCGTTTCCGTACTTGAGGCGGCCGAGTCCGATTCCTCCGAGATCTGTCTGATCTTCCGGACAGAGCCGCTTACCATTTCGGTGGAGGAATATTGCTGTTTGACCGCTGTGGCCACGGCGTCTATGTTCGAAGCCGCTTCTTCCGCCAGGGAGCGGATGCGCCGCAGGATTTCGCCGGTCATTTTCACCTGTTCGGAGCCGTCGCAGACAGCGGCGTTCGCCCCTCCCACCGCCTTGACGCTGGTGGCGGCGCTGGCGCGGATCTCCTTGACGGTATTGCCCACCTGCACTGTGGATTGCATGGTTTTTTCGGCCAGTTTGCGCACTTCGTCGGCCACCACCGCGAAGCCCCGGCCGGCGTCTCCGGCCCGCGCGGCCTCAATGGCGGCGTTCAGGGCAAGGAGATTGGTCTGATCGGCTATGTCCTGGATAACCTGCATGATCTGTCCTATGCCCTCGGTCTTGCGCCCGAGGTCCTCCATCTGATTCCTGAGGGTGGCAATGGAGACGACTATGGCCTCCATGCTTTCGCTTACGCGCTCGGCCTGGGTTGTCCCCTCTCCGGCGCTTTTGCTCACGTCTCCGGCGAGCTCGGCGGCCTGGGAAGCGTTTTCGGCCATCGCGCCCATTGTTCTGTTGAGTTCTTCAAGCTCGGCCTGCGTTGCGTCCGCGAGTTCCCTCTGTTTGGATGCCTGGAGGCGCATGGCGCTGATTTGTCCGGCCAGGGCGTTGGTGTTCTCGTCCATTTCCCCCGTGAGTACGCCCGCGCCCATGGCCGCTTTGTTTATGGTCACGTTCTGGGCCATGACATAGGACTCGTGCCCCCGTATGGCGGTGAGATCCGTGACGCAGCAGAAGGCTCCCGTCAGGGTTCCCTCAAGATCGTAGACGGGGGCCGCGTTAAAGCATACGCGCAGCGTGGAGCCGTCCCTGGCCGTAATGTCTTCCTCCTTGTCCAGACAGGCGGACTTGGTTTTGATCGCCTCCTTGAAAACGGAGCCGGCATAGGATTCTTCGCCGTAAAAAAGAAGATCGGCGGAAGAGCCTGTGAGTTCCTCCGGCTTTCTTCCGTCGCCGAGCAGGTCGAGCAGGGGATTGTTCACGAAGGTCAACTTCCCGTCGATATCGCACATGGCGCTGGGAATGGATATGCCGTCCATGACGCTGCGGCAGACGCCGAATTTTTTGAGCGAACCGAGCATGTCGCTGAGATTGCGGGTGAGATAGCCCAGCTCGTCGCTTCCGCTCACGTTGAATATGGCGTCGTAGTCCCCCGCGACAATGGCGTCCGAGGTTCTGGCCATATCGGTCAGACGCCTGGTCACTCTGCGCCGTATGAACATGTAGATGATCAGAATAAGCAGAATCCCGCCCGCCGCGGATAAGGCGATGTTGCCGGCGGTGCGGTTGGCGGAGCTGTCGAATTTATCCTGCACATCCAGCAGCATGGCCATGGCTCCCAGCACGTTCTGGCTCGCGCCGTGGCAGTGGTGGCAGCTTTTTTCGTTGAAAATCGGCGAGACGTGCAGAAACTGGCTTCTGCCGTTCATGGAGATCACTCTTCCTTCGGGCGAGGAGCCTCCCAGCGCGGAGTTGTACAGCTCCCGGAATATGTTTCCGCTCTCTTTCTCCATCCTGCCCGCAAGCGCGTTTTCCAGAGGCTTGCGGACATCGGCCGGGAAGGTCGAATAAGTGACGCTTTTGTTGAAACTGGCTATGGAGATGTAGACATCGGCGAAATTTCTGGCGAGAAAATCGAATTCGCGGCTGGTGGCGCTGTCGTCGCCCACGAGCATGGGCTTGTCGATGATCAGGCGGAGCAGTCCGCTGACCCGTAACGACTCGTGCTCCAACTGCTTCAGCATGGCCGCGTTTTCCATCCGGCTGTTCAGCAGGGAGGAAGTCCCCAGCGTGATCAGGGTAATCGCCGTGATGAGCAGCGAAATCTGCAGCCCGATAGAACGCTTGATAATGCCCGGCTTTTCATCCATAGGAATCTCCTCTCTGAAAAACGCTCGCCTCGGAAGGATACGGGCACGCCGGGAAAGCGCCTAATGGAAATACACCTCCACCTGGGAATCGCTGAGACGGTTCAATTCATGTTTTTTCAAGGGGGCGAACATATCCAGCACCAGGCGATCGGCATTGCCCTGCCGCCCGATGCGTATGCTTTTGACAAGATTGTTGCCTGGAATGGCCGGAGTCTTGATTCCCTGCCATCTCCCCGGCAGATCCACCACCAGCCTGTCCGGCTGGGAAAGGATGAAGTATCTGGCCTGGAGAGGTCTGTCCCCGGCGATGCGCAGATACATGCCGGGATTGCGGAAGTGCAGGCTCATATCCGTAATGGAGCCGCTCCATTCAGGAGAGGCCGCGTTCGTGGCTGTGGAAGAAGGCGCGCCCGCGGCCGGCCGGCGCGCCTGGGCCGTGGAAGCCGGGGGCGGGTCAGCGTCCCGGCCCGGCTCGGAACGTCCGGGGGGCGGTTCCGCGGGGGCTGAATCCTCCGCGGGCATGAGCGCCGGCTCCCCGGAGACAGGGGGGTCTTCCGCAAGATCGGGCGGGGCGGAAACCGTCCCGGCCACCGGAGCCAGGACTGAGGCGGACACAAAGGAATTCACGGGGGCGTCCGCCCGTGGAGGAATATCCTCGTCGGAAGCGTTCATCTGAAAAAAAAGCACCAGCAGCATGGCGGTGAAGATCACGGCAAGCAGAAGAGCTGTAAGATACTTGTTCATCGAAACGCCTTTTATCTTGATGGGAACTTTCTTTCAATAAATTCCAGAAAATCGCACCCTTCCCTGAAGTCGCCGGCCATGGACACCGCTTCCCGCAGATATTCGCGGGCCTGGTTGATTTTGCCGGCTTCATACATGGCTCTGGCTATATTGAAGAGGATGTGCTCGTCATCCGGGGCGAGTTCCTTGGCTTTATCATGAAAGCGGCCGGCCAGGGAGTACAGGCGGCGGCGGCGCAGCGCCGTGCCGAAATCGGAAAACATATGCTTGTGCTCTTTGCGGAAATTGGCATGGTGTTCCAGAATTTTGTTCAGACTTTCCAAGGCCATATCCCTGTTATTCTGCAGACGGATCAGGGCTATGGAAAAATCCGAGCGCAACTGCTTTTCCACCCTGGTCAGATCCTCCTCCGGCTTTTCCTCAAGATCTTTTTCTTTTACAACAAAGTGGAAGGGATCTTTCTTTTTCTCCTCGGCGTCTCTCGCGTCGGTGGCGGCTTTGTTCCGCGCGGCGTCAAACAGGCGCCTGGAGCCGCCGGGAACCGGATTATTTTTTTTCTGGGGCCGGGGAGTTTTTTCGACCTTTTTCCAGGCCGAAGGGTCCGAAGGAACGGAAGAATCCGGGGGAGCCGTGGGGTAGAGCAGGCCCTTGAGATCTTCCTCATATACGTCCACCGCCGCGTGCATCACCGGGTATATGTCGTCGGCGGCTTCTTCGTCAAAGATGCTTGTGCCGAAGAATTTCGGCCTGGAGGCGGAAGCCGGCGGGCTCTTCCCGGAGCCGCCGCTTCTTCCGGCGGCATCAAAGGCCTTTCGCACTCTGAATTCGTGGAAAAATACAACCCGATCAACGGTCGCGGGGATCTCATTCTCCTCGCCGTTGTCCGAAAGACGCTGCACCAGGAAGGAACCGTCTTCCAGGTTCCAGACATTCCAGGGGCTTTCTTTTCCTGCTGGATCCTTTCTGATATATATCCCCAGAAATGCGGGATCTTTTTTCACTTTGCGCTCCGTCAGAAATGCGGCATAATGCGCCCGGCGCGCGGGCCGGACGCATATAGCTCCGTAATATGCGACAGAATAACAGAATCGGCGGAGAAGTTAAACTGCAAAAATAGCGCTTGTTTCAGAAAAGCGGCGGAGCGGAGCCTTTTCGGAACGCTCCGGGATCAGGGAAGACAACATGTCGGATTTGAAAGACAACGCGGCCAGGCGCCGTACCTTTGCCATCATCAGCCACCCGGATGCGGGGAAGACCACGCTCACGGAAAAACTTCTGCTTTTCGGCGGGGCCATTCAGATGGCCGGAACAATCAAAGCGCGCAAGGCTTCCCGCTACGCCACCTCCGACTGGATGACCCTGGAACGGGAACGGGGCATTTCCGTGACCACTTCGGTAATGCGCTTCCCTTATCTGGAGCGCGAGGTGAATCTGCTGGATACTCCCGGACATCAGGATTTTTCCGAGGACACTTACCGGGTGCTTACGGCTGTGGATTCCGCCCTGCTGGTGATTGACTCGACCAAGGGGGTGGAGGAGCAGACCAGGAAGCTGATGGAGGTCTGCCGCATGCGCGACACCCCCATCATTACCTTCATCAACAAGCTGGATCGCGCCGGTTTGCAACCCCTGGATCTGCTGGCCGATATAGAGGCCAACCTGCGCATTCATTGTGTCCCTCTGACCTGGCCCGTGGGCATGGGAAGCGATTTTCAGGGCGTGTACGATCTGCGCGCGCGCGAACTGCGCGCTTTCCCGGCTGAGCGGGGCCACGGGGACGGCAAAGAGGGGGGATTTCCCGCGGACGGAGCGCGGGCGCCAGCCCTCTCTCTCCCGGAGCATCACGCCGGACGTTTGCGCGAGGATCTGGAACTCCTGGAGACAGCCGGCAATGCCTTCAGCCTGGAACAATACCTCCGGGGAATCCAGACTCCGGTTTTTTTCGGCAGCGCCGTGAATAATTTCGGGGTGAAGGAACTTCTGGACACCTTTGTCTCCCTGGCGCCGGGACCGCGGCCCAGGACGGCCCTCTGCGCCTCCGCGGAAAATCGGGAAGAATTTGTGGAACGTCTGGTTTACCCCTGGGAAGAGGAATTCTCCGGGGTGGTCTTTAAAATCCAGGCCAACATGGACAGGGCGCACCATGACCGCATGGCTTTTCTGCGCGTTTGTTCCGGCCGCTTCCACCGGGGCATGAAACTGAGGCATCCGCGTACCGGCAAGGACATGACCGTTCATAATGCCGCCATCTTCATGGCCCAGGAACGTTCGGGCGTGGAAGAAGCCTTTCCCGGAGACATTATCGGCATTCCGAATCATGGGGCCATCAGGATAGGGGACAGCTTCACCGAAAAGACCCCTCTCAGGTTTATAGGTATTCCCAGTTTCGCGCCGGAGCACTTTCGGCGTGTCCGCCTGAATAATCCTTTGAAATCAAAGCAGTTGAACAAGGGATTGTTTCAGTTGGCCGAAGAGGGAGCGGTACAGCTTTTCCGCCCGCTGGCGAACAACGATTATATTCTGGGAGCGATCGGGCTCTTGCAGTTTGAGGTCATAGCAGCCCGTCTGTCCGATGAATACGGGGTGGACGCCGCTTACGAGCCTGTGCAGATCCATTGCGCCCGCTGGATTTTCAGCGCGGATAAAACCAGGCTGGAGGATTTCAGAAATTATTATTACAATGATCTGGCTCTGGACGCCGAAGGCGCCCTGGCCTATCTCCCGCCCAATCCCTGGAAACTGGAATCCGCCGTGGAACGCTGCCCCGGAGTGGAATTCCGGAACATACGGGAGATCGGAAGCCGCGCGTAAACGGGCGCGTTGCACGGGTACGGTAATGAAAAAACTTCTTGCGCTGCTCCTGTTCCCGCCGCTCTTCTTCGGCTGTTCCGGCGAAGAGGCGGAAAAGCGGCTGGCCGAAGCT
Source organism: Deltaproteobacteria bacterium (assembly GCA_031275645.1). Classification (GTDB taxonomy): domain Bacteria; phylum Desulfobacterota; class Desulfovibrionia; order Desulfovibrionales; family Desulfovibrionaceae; genus WRHT01. Next base: position 8,672 of record JAISOL010000016.1, on the reverse strand, counting down.
CAGGTTCTGCGGCTCGGGGTCATGCCGTCCATGGATTATCTGCCTCTTGCCGTGGCCAGGCGGGAGGGCAGGCTGGACGAAAGGATTGAAATCGTCAGGTTCTATTCGGCCAACGAACGGGATTCCGCCCTGCAGAGCCGCAGCCTCGACGGCACGGTCACGGATCTTACCGGCGCGCTCCTGTATAGGGCGGGCGGCTACGACCTGAAGATCACTTCCCGTTGCGACGCCCCCTTCTATATTGTGGCCGGCGCCGGAACAGGCATTGCTTCCCTGGAGGAACTGAAAGGGCGCAGCATCGCCGTCTCCCGGCACACGGTCATTGATTTCTGCGTGGACATGGCCCTGCTGCTGGCCGGTCTGAGCCCCGAGGACGTGAAAAAGGTGGAAATCAACAGGATCCCCCTGCGTTTTGAAATGCTGCGCAACGGCCGGGTAGAGGCCACCGGGCTGCCCGATCCCCTGGCCACAATGGCTCGCGCGGCCGGGGATCATATCCTGGCGGACAGCGGGAGCATGGGTTTTTCCGTTACCGGCATTGTCTTTTCCCAACAGGCCATTGACTCCAAAGCGGATTTGATCGCCAGGCTGTACCAGGCGTATGCTTACGGCGTGGAATATCTGAAAAAGCATACTATTGCGGATGTGGCCGATATTCTGAAGGCGGAAATGGGCTTTACCGACGATATTCTGCCCCATAGCCGCCTGACGGTTTATGCCCCGGCCGCCGCGCCGGCGCCGGAGGATCTGGGTATGTCCGCCGCCTGGCTGAAACGCGGCGGGCTTATCCCCCAGGATTTCGATCCTTCCCTCATGGTGGATCCCCGCTTTGTCCGGCCTTGACGCGATTCACGCGGAGAACCTGCGCGTCCGCCTGGGAGCGGCCGACATATTGCAGAATCTTTGCCTGACGCTGACTGCCGGACGCACCCACGCCCTTATAGGGCCTTCGGGCTGCGGTAAATCCACTTTGCTCAAGGCGCTGGCGGGCGTCCTCAAGCCTTGCTCAGGCGGCTTGTTTTTTCAGGGGATGCCCTTCGGGCAAAGCCGCGTCCGTATAGGCTACGTGCCGCAAAATTACGGCCTGCTGCCCTGGAAGACCATAGAGGCGAACGTCTTTCTTCCTTTGCGGGTGGGGCCCCCCGATCTGCGCCCTCCAGAAGGCGGGGCCGAGGGCATTATCCGGGCTTTGGGCCTGGATTCCCTGCTCGACAAGTATCCCCGCCGGCTCAGCGGGGGGCAGCAGCAGCGGGCGGCCCTGGCCAGAGCCCTTGTCACGCGGCCCGACCTGCTGCTCATGGATGAGCCCTTTTCCGCCCTGGACGCCTTTACCGCGGCCGCGTCCATGGATCTTTTCCTCAAAATATGGCGGGAATGCCGGGTGACGACCCTGTTTGTCACCCACAACATGCGGGAGGCGGCCGAGGTGGGGCAGACCGTTCTGCTTATGGCGGAGGGCAAAATCACCGCCCGCCTGAACAATCCCTGTTTCCGGAACGCCTGCGCCGAAGAGGAAAAAGAACGCCTGCTCGGCCGTATGGCGGAGCTGCTCTCCAAGGCCATGCCCCATGCCTGAAGCCGCCCCCGATTCCGGAAACGCCCGGCGGAGCGCGGGGCGCCGCCTGTGCCGCGCCCTGGAGGGCTTACTTGCCTTTCACGTCCTCTGGCACGTTTTCAGCCTGATTCTCGGGCTGGACATACTGCCCTTGCCCCATGAAGTGTATCTGGCCTTTCCCCGCGCCCTGGAGCAGGGCATAGGCCGGCATCTCGGCGCCAGCCTCGGCCGGGTGGCCGCGGGGACGGCGATTTCCCTGTCGCTCGCCCTCCTGCTGGGCATACCCCTGGGCTGCAAGCGCAGCCTCAGCCGCGTCCTCAGTCCTCTGGTGTATCTTTGCTATCCCGTCCCCAAGCTGGCCCTGCTGCCCCTGGTCATGGTTCTGGCGGGCATAGGCGAAAGCGCCAAAATCACCGTTCTGATCCTGATCCTCTTCTTTCCTCTGCTTTTGTCCGTACGCGACGCTGTCCGGGCCGTCCCCGAAGAAGAGTGCGCTGTTCTCGTCTCGCTGAACGGACGCTTCCGCGACAAGTTGCGGCACATCATCCTGCCGGCCTGTCTGCCGGCCGTCCTGTCCTCACTGCGGGTTTCCGTCGGCATCGCTTTTTCCGCCCTGTTCGTTACGGAAACCTTCGGCACGGATACCGGCCTCGGCCTGTATGTCAACGATTGCTGGATGCGCCTGGATTACATCCAGATGTATTTCGGCATTGCCCTGCTGGCTTTTGTCGGCGTCGGCCTCTTCGCCCTGATTGACCTCAGCGAACGTGTTTTTTGCCGCTGGCGGAAACCGGGAGATTAGGGCCCGGGTTTTACGGGCGGAAAGCAGGCGATCCCTTCCGCTCAGGTCTTTGAGGATTTCCGCTTCGACCCAGGCCGGTTCGGAGGGGGAATTTCCGGCCTTCACGGCCCGGAGCATTGTTTCTCCCTGCTTATGCCCCAGTTCCAGCAGCAGCCTTCCTCCGGGCTTCAGGGCCGTGAAGGCGAGGGCGGTCAGGAGCGCGAGGTGTTCCGTCCCCAGCGGGCCGGCCAGCAGGGCTTCTTCTGGCTCAAAGGCGCGTATTCCTTTTTCCAGCGTCTCGAATTCAGCCGCGCTTATGTAAGGCGGGTTGCCGGCCAGGAGGTCCAGAGAAGCCGGCGCGAAGGCGAAGTTGCCGTAATCGGCCCGGATAAAAGCCAGGCGTTCCGCCGCGCCGGCCTCCAGAGCGTTGGCGGCGGCTGTTTTCAGGGCGGAGGCGGAAATGTCCAGAGCCAGGCCCCGCCAGCCGGCGCCCAGTTCCAGGGCCAGGGTTACGGCGATGCACCCCGATCCTGTCCCCAGATCGGCAAAGAGGCCGGCGTCGCATCCCCGGAAGAGACTCAGGGCCGTATCCACCAGCAATTCTGTTTCCGGCCTGGGAATAAGCGTGGCCGGAGTGACGGCGAAACTCCGGCCGTAAAATTCCTTTTTGCCCAGAATATAGGCCACCGGCTCCCCGCGCAGCCGTCTTTTCCTGTAGGAGGCGTAAGTGAGCAGCGCGTCGCGATCCAGGCTGTCCAGAGCGGGGTCCGCTTCCAGCAGCAGTTTTTTGAGGAGGCTCCGCCGGTCCGTGCCCAGGGCCGCGGCCAGCAGCAGCTCGGCGGAAGCAAAGGGGGCTTCCACTCCCTCTCCGGCAAGAAAACTGCGCTCCCTCCGCAGGAAGGAGCCCAGGGTAAGCGCGGTTTCAGGCATATATTCTCGCTTCAAAGATGATCACGGCGTCATTGCCGGGGATGAACCTTTCCGCAAAGTACAGCGGGGGAGGGCGAAAAACAACGGGTATTCCCGGAGCGTATTCGGGGGAGATTACCTCTTGACGCCCGGCGAAGTCGGGCCTACCATTCCGGTGGTTCCTCCCCTCAAATGAATTTGTCGCGGCAGGGATAATCTCCGGAACCTAAATCTTTCGTTCCCGAGGGTAAACCGACAAATGACCGGTCAGCAGGAACAACGGACAGTCAGAGGCTATATTGTATCTCTCCCGCCCCGCAAGGGGGCAGGAGAAGAATCCGCCAAGGTGGCGCTTCAGGACGAGGACGGCCGGGAGTACCATATTGTGCCCAAGGGCGTGGGCATTGATCTGGTGGGGCATATCAGTGCCAGAGTGGAAGCGACCGGCATCGTGCGGCAGAAAGAGGATATCCTTTTTTTGTGGGTGCGCAGATACACTGTTGACGATGCTTTTGAAGACGACTGGTATGATGATAACTAAGGTCACTTATGCGGCATTTTCAGGATTCTGTTCCGGCCGGCCGCCGGCGGGAGCCGGGAGCGGAAGTTCTTGACGGCGCGGAGGGCGCCGTCCTGCATCTGTGGGGAGAGTGGAGCGTCTATACGCTGCCGGAGTGCAAGGCCGGGCTGGATTCCCTTTTGTCCGCGCGGGAGCGGGATGGGCTTCCTCCTTTCCGCCGGCTGAATCTGGGGCGGATAACCAGAATCGACACCGCCGGCGCTTTGCTCCTCAATAATCTTGTGGCCGCGCTTCCGGGTGAGAGGGATTGGATTTTTGAAAACAGCGGCGCGGAGGCGCGGGCCATTCTGGACATCAGCCTGGCGAAGACCAGGGTTCCCCCTCCACCTCCGCCGCCTTTTTTTCTGCTTTCGCTGTTGAATGAGACAGGCGCGCATGTGCTGGGGGAGTTGCGCCTTTTCCTCGCTCTGCTCGGTTTTTTCGGGGAGTTCGGCCTGCGCCTGCTACGGAGCCTGTGCAGGCCGCGGGATATCCATCTGACGGCCTGCGTCTACCATATGGAGCACGCCGGGTTGCGGGCCGCGCCCATAGTCTGCCTGCTCAATTTCATGATCGGCCTGGTCATAGCCTACATGGCTCTTTCCTCTCTGGCCATGTTCGGCGCGCAGATTTATGTGGTCAATCTGCTGGAGGTGGTCACTCTGCGTGAAATGGGCGTGCTGATCACCGCTATTCTGGTGGCCGGGCGTTCCGGGTCTTCCTTTACCGCCCAGATAGGAGTCATGGTTTCCAATCAGGAGGTTGACGCCATGCGCGTCATGGGGCTTGATCCCGTGCTGGTGCTGGCGCTCCCGCGGGTGCTGGCTCTGGTCGTGGTCCTGCCCTGTCTGGTGGTGCTGGCGGATATAATGGGTCTGCTGGGCGGGCTTGTCGCCGCCTGGGTTTCCATGGATATTTCTCCGGCGGTGTTTATCGACAGCCTGCGGATGGCCATGAGGGCGAAGCATGTTCTGGTGGGCGTGGCGAAGGCGCCGGTTTTCGCTCTGGTTATTGGCTGCGTGGGGTGTTTTCTCGGTTTTCAGGTAAAAGGCGGCGCCGCCGCCGTCGGCATCCTGACCACCAGATCCGTGGTGGAGTCGATTTTCCTGGTGATTCTGCTGGACGCGCTTTTCGCCCTGCTTTTCAACATGGTGAGGATATAGTATAAATGCTGGACGCCCCGGCCATATCCCTGCGCAATATTACAAACAGCTTCGGCGGGCACGTTGTGCACCGGGGCCTGGATCTGGATGTGCGCAAAGGCGAGATTCTCGGCGTGATCGGCGCTTCGGGCTCGGGCAAGTCCGTGCTGTTGCGCACCATCGTGGGTTTGCGCAGGCAGCAGGCGGGCGAGGTCTCTGTTCTGGGCGTAAACCTCACCCGCGCTCCGGCTTCGGCCTGGGAAGAGGCCCGCAGACACTGGGGAGTGCTTTTTCAGGACGGGGCGCTGTTTTCTTCCCTGACGGTGAAAGAAAATGTGCAGGCCCAGTTCAGGCGCGTTGTCCGTCTGCCCGGGGAAGCTCTGGACGAGCTGGCGGCCTTGAAGATATCCCTGGTCGGCCTGCCCCCGGAGGCCGGAAATAAACTCCCGGCCGAGCTTTCCGGAGGCATGCGCAAGCGGGCCGGCCTGGCCAGAGCCCTGGCCCTGGATCCCGACATTCTGCTTTTGGATGAACCCACAGCCGGCCTGGATCCCATAGGCGCCGCGGATTTTGACCTGCTGATCAGAACCTTGAGCAAATCCCTGGGTTTGACCGTTTTTCTGGTGACGCACGATATAGACACCCTGTACGCGGTCTGTGACCGGGTGGCCGTGCTGGAGGATAAAAGGATCTCCAACGTGGGCCGCATAGAGGAACTGCTCCGGGTGGACGACGCCTGGATCCGGGAGTATTTTCTGGGTCCGCGCGGGAGGGCCGCCGGGAATGCGCGGGGCGGCCTTTCGGCGGCGCCATGCCCGGAGAACGGCTCTTCTTTGGCCTTGCGAGGTGGATAGATGGAAACAAAGGCCAGTCATGTGCTGGTGGGTATAGCCGTTATCCTGGCCGTGGCCGCCTTTTTCGGGCTCATTCTTTTCTCCCTGAACAAGGGTGATTCCGGGGATACGGCCTATTACCACATTGAGTTCAAAGGCGGAGTTTCCGGTCTTTCCGTGGGCAACGACGTGCGCTTTAACGGCATACGGGTGGGGAAGGTGCAGCATCTTGAAATAGATGACGAAAATCCCTCGATAGTCCGGGTGATTGTCTCCATGCCCGCGAACGTGCCGGTCAGGGAGGACTCCGAGGCCAGCCTGGAAGCGCAGGGGCTTACCGGCCTTTCCGTGGTCTATATCACAGGCGGTAGTTCAGCCAGCCCGAAACTGCTCCCGGGGGAAAACGGCGCCGCTCCCGTCATCAAATCCAGGCGATCCACCCTGAGCAATATATTGGACAAGGTTCCCGACGTGGTCGATTCGACCAATGCCCTGCTGCTCCAGGTGCTGGGTATGCTTTCCGGCGAGAACGGAGAGAGGTTGAGCGCGGCCATATCCAGCCTGGCCGCCATGAGCGCGGCCATGGAGCGGCGCAGCCTTGAACTGGAGGCGACAATACGGGAACTCACCGCGGCCGGTGCCCGTATGCAGGCCGTTCTGGCCAATGCGGATAAAATGCTCACGCAGGAAGTCAGTCCGGCCATCGGTTCTTTTCAGCGCTCTTTTCAGCGGCTGTACGAGCTTCTGGACAGGGTGGAACCCGGCCTTTCCCGCCTGTCCACGGATACGGCCGAGGATCTGCGGCGCTTCCTGAACGAGGCCAACCTGCTTCTGCACAACCTGAACACTCTGGTGCGGAGCATCAACAGCAATCCCCGGCGTTTCATCTTCGGCGACAGCGTGCCGTCCTTCGAGATGAAATGAAGAAGGAGTTTTATGAAAAATCCGCTTCCCTCCGCGCTGAAAACAGCCTTCTGTCTTCTGGCCGCCTTGCAGGCGGGGTGCGGCGATTTGCTGCTCGACCACCCTCCGCACATAATCATCCTGCGGGAGTATGCCTCTGAAGCTCCGCTGTGCGCCGCCCCCCTGCGCGAGCAACTGGTGGTGGACATGCCCGAGGTTTACGCCGGCCTGGATACTGACCGTATAGCCATGCTGCTGGAAGAGCGCGAATTGCAATATCTCTCCGACTACAGGTGGGATACGCCCGTGCCGCTTCTGGTGCAGCGCGGGCTGGTGAACGCGCTGAACGGCAGCGGATGTTTCGCCGGGGCCGGCACCGGAGGCTACGGCCTGAGCGCCCCCTATCGCCTGCTGGCGCAGATAAAGCGTCTGCATTTTTTGCATGGCCGGGAGGGGGTTTCTTTCACGGCCCAGTTTCAGCTTGCCCTGACTCTGGTGGACGCGGGGCAGGGGAGGATTGCGGGCCAGCGGGCTTTTTCCGCCCTGCGGGAGGGGCTTCCGGCCGATCCTTACTCCCTGGGCGCGGCTATGGAGGAAATACTCCAGCAGGCGCTGCGCGAGGCCGTGGAGTGGATCAGGAACTCGCTGGAGGAGAAGAAGACGGGGGAGCGGGCGCCTTCATGAAAAAAACTGTTCATACAGCGGTTTCAAGCGCTTCGGCGCCCGCCGCACAATCTTCGCTCCCTTTCCGTGTATGGCTCCTTTACCCCAGAGCGCGTAGATAGCGGCCTGCCAGACAGGGGCGGAGCAGCCGGGTTTTTCGTTCAGAAGGAGGCGCAGGCTTTCCTCTGCCGTGCTTTTTCAGCCTGGCGGGCAGGTCAGAGCCGAGGGCGCTGACAATGGCGAATATCCTGTTCGCGGTGACGGAATTATAGCTTGCCCCGTATTTCATGTGGCACAGGGCAATGTAGCAGGCGAACCGGAAGAAATCCTCCGGGATGAAAGCATGCGCTTCCTCCGGCTTCAGAACCCATTCGTCTTTCCAGGAGTCGCCGCTGGTGTTTTTGTTGTAAAAATAGGGATCGCGCAGGTAATATTCCGTCACGGCGTTGAGCAGCAGTTCCTCGCCTTCATAGCGGAAGCAGGGATGTTGCGGCTCCGAGGATCTTGTCCCGGATATTCGCGCCGTACCCTCAAGAACCATGCGCACACAACCGTCAAAGTACGCTTTCAGCTTCCCGTCTCTCTGCACGTCCTTGAAGATGAGATATTTTCTTTCTTTTCCCATAACGGACTCCTGGCCGCTGTTGCCGTTTCCTCATCTGTACCCGTAAAGCGTAAAGCAGCCGTTTTCCTCCTCGTGCGGAACACCCGTTCGCTTCAGGGCGGCGGCGAATTCATCCGTTTCATCCACAATCTCGTCCGCGAGCAGCCGTCCTCTGTATCTTCTGTATCGGGGCATGACTTTCAGCCATTCTATGTCAAAAAAAGGCGGAAGCCCCTCTTCCCAATAGCTTGACCAGTCGCCCGTAAAACGGGGAGGTATTTCCGGCCATTCCCGCGGCTCGCCGTCGTCCGTCAGGCGTTTGAGCAGGGCGGGCGGGGGAAAGGGCAGTTCGTGGACGGCGCTTTGCAGTTTAAGCCATTTCGTGTCGCTCATTACGGAGGACAAGCGCCTTGCGGCGGCTATCCTCAGGCTTTTTTCCTTCAGCGCCGCTATCTCCGCGGCGTCCCGCCGCAAATGCGCCTTGTATTCCTCATAGGCCGTCATGCCTTTCCTCCGTTCTCCCCACCCTTCAGGGCGGGTATATAAATAAGGCGCAGCTTAACCGGAATTTCCTGTCGATAGCAAGTTAGGTTGACCGGTTTGTGCCAGGGTCATTCAATTCTTCCGAATCTGACGAGCCGCAGTGCTGTTTGTTTGTTTTCCGCGAGGATTTCTATCCCCTCAGTGATATTTTCATACCCCAGCAGATGGAGCAAAGTAATT
>JAISOL010000015.1 GCA_031275645.1 Deltaproteobacteria bacterium | reverse complement strand
AATTACTTTGCTCCATCTGCTGGGGTATGAAAATATCACTGAGGGGATAGAAATCCTCGCGGAAAACAAACAAACAGCACTGCGGCTCGTCAGATTCGGAAGAATTGAATGACCCTGTTCAGGGATATTCCCGCTTGACGCCCGGCTATACCGGGCGTACCTTCCCGGTAATCCCTTCCTCCAGGGAGGGGAGCAATCCACCCGGCTTATCCGCCGGGTGTGGCTTGAAACATCTTTGCGGGATCTTTCAGGCTTGGCTCCCGGTTGTGATTCACCCTTACCCTGTTTATGGGAGGTTTCTGTCATGTTGCCGCGGTTGTTTCTTGGCGGTCTGGTTCTGTTCGCGCTGTTTTCAGCGGCTGATTGCCCGGCGGCCTCGAATTATGATTACAGCCACCTGAAGCGTTTCAGCGAAGTGCTGGATATGGTGCATAAAGACTATGTGCGGGAAGTAGGCAATGACGAACTCGTGGAAGGAGCGCTCAAGGGGATGCTGCAGGCCCTGGATCCGCATTCCGCCTTTCTTACGCCCGAAGAATTCAGCGAGATGCGGGACGCCACTTCCGGAGAATTCACCGGAGTCGGGATTGAGATTTCCTCGGAAAACGGCAAGATTGTCGTAGTGACCCCCATAGACGACACCCCGGCCAAGGCCGCCGGGGTTCTGGCCGGGGATGTTATTCTGGCCGTGGATGGCAAACCGACAATGGAAATGAACCAGAATGAGGTTGTCGGCCTTATTCGCGGTCCCAAGGGCACGCAGGTGGAACTCCTGATCCTGCATAAAAACGCCGTTGCCCCGGTGAGCCTCAAAATAGAACGGGATTTTATCCCGCTGATCAGCGTGCGCGGACGCTTTCTGGAAGAGGGTTTTCTGTGGCTGCGCCTGAGCCGTTTCAGCGAAAAAACCAGTGACGAACTGGAAAAGGCTTTGGCCGATGCGCGCAAGAAGACACCTCTCAAGGGGATTGTCCTGGATTTGCGCAATAATCCGGGAGGGCTTCTGGATCAGGCCGTCCGGGTGTCGGATGTTTTTCTGCAGGATGGTCTGATAGTCTACATGAAAGGTAGAAACGCCAACGCCCAGCGGGAATTTTTCGCCCGCAGGAGCAGCCGGGACGTTACCGAGCCCATAGCGGTGCTGATCAACTCAGGCTCCGCTTCCGCCGCTGAAATCGTGGCAGGGGCCTTGCAGGATCGTAAACGGGCGGTGCTTATCGGCGAAAGATCCTTCGGCAAGGGGTCGGTACAGGAAGTCAAGCCCCTGGGAAGTTTTGCCGTCAAGCTGACCACGGCGCTTTATTATACTCCCGACGGTCGTTCCATTCAGGCCGAGGGTATTGAGCCGGATTTGAGCATTCCCTTTGAGATGCCCAGAGAGAATGAAGGCACGGACAGGTTTTTGCGCGTGCGGGAGCAGGATCTTTCCCGTCATCTGGAAAATGAGGCCGCGCCGGAAGGCGGAAGGGAGGGCGGCGTCGCTTTTGTCGCGGATCAGGACGCCGCGCATATGCTTGATAGAGACAACCAACTGCGCATGGCCCTGCAGGTGGTGAAAAGTCTGCCCAGAATTCAGGAACTGAGCTGGAAGCAATAATTCCGTAAGCCCGGTTTCAGATGAAGCTTAATATACTTGTCCTGGCGGTTCCGCTTCTGCTCTTGAGCCTGTTGGGGCTCTTTCTGGCGCTGGCCCGGAACGGGGAGGAGGCCGACGGAAGGGAAGCGGAAAAACAGGTTCCGGCCGGGGTTTTCAGGGAAGCTGAACCTGTTCGCGAAAAGGCGCCTGCTTTCGGCATCGGCCCTGAAGAGGGCGAGGATCTGCCTTATGAGGAGGAGCCTTTTCCGGGAGTCGCGGAGAGCATAAACCAGGTGGATTTCGCTCTGGCGCAGACCATGCTGCGCCTGAACCTTCCTGCGGAAGGTCTGCGGGTGGAGGCCGCGGAGCTTAAGGAGCACAAGGGCAATCTTTACCAGCTCAAGCATATCTCCATAGCCGGGATACGCGATCTGCCGGTTTTTGCGCAGGTTCTGCGCGATGCGCTCATCGCCTGGGCAGAACAGGCCGCGCTGCTGCGGGCGGATGAGTCTTCCGGCTCTCCGGGCATGAGCTGGCGCATTGTCCTTGACGGGGCCGTTACGCATTATCTTCTGCTGCTGCCCGGCGACAGGCCCGAGGAAAGGCCCTCCGAAGGGCCGTCGCTGGTAATTGTCATTGACGATCTTGGGGAGTCCGTTCTCAAGGCCAGACGGCTGCTGAGTCTGAACTTTCCCGTGACTTTCGCAATCTGGCCCAGGAGCTCCCATGCCCTGGAAGTTGATGCCTTGGCGCATGAGTACGGGTTGGAGGTGATTATACATCAGCCCATGGAACCTGTGGGTTATCCCGGAATAAATCCCGGCGGCGGCGTGCTCCTGCGCGGCATGAAGCGGGAGGAAGCGGCGGACTGCCTGGAGGAGAATATACGTCGGGTTCCCCATGCCGCGGGTCTCAACAACCATATGGGATCGCGCCTGACCCAGGACGAAGAGGCCATGCGCGTTGTTGCCGCCGTCCTTAAACGGCACGGTTTTTTCGCGCTTGACAGCCTCACGCATCCCGGCAGCCGTCTGGCCGGCGCCGCCCTGAGCCTGGGGGTACCGGCTTTCAAGCGGGATATCTTTCTGGATGTGGAAGCAAACAAGGATAAGGTGCTGGCTCAACTGCGGGCGGCGGAGCGCCTTGCCCTGGTCAAGGGGCAGGCTGTGGCCATCGGTCACCCCCTGACCGCTACTCTGGACGCTCTGGAGGAATGGCAGCGTAGCAGGAACGCAAAGATCCGGCCGGCGCGGCTTGAGGATTTGATTCCCCTTAATCCGGACGCAAGACGGGGCGGGAGAGGGCGATGACCGCGCCAAGCCCTGGGCCCGGTTTTGATGCTTGACCATACCGCCGGGCGCGGGCATATTATCCGTGCCTTCTATGGAATACGGATACTCTGAAGATTTTTTCAAACCTGGAGGCGAAAGGATATTCCAAATGAAAACCAAAATTATAGCCACAGTTGGTCCGGCTTGTGATTCTCCGGAAAAAATGAAGGAACTGATCAATTCCGGGGTCAGCATTTTCAGATTGAATTTTTCCCATGGGGATTCCCGGCAATTTAAAGATATTGTCGATAACATCCGGGCTCTTGAAACGGAATTGCAAATTCCGGTCACTGTGTTGCAGGATCTTGCCGGGCCTAAAATACGCATAGGCGATCTTGCCGCTCCTCTGACCTTCCAGGCCGGAGACACCGCCATTCTGGGAGCTGACTGCGGCGACAGGCACATGGAAAGACCTTTCATTCCTTTTACGGATGAAAAAATTCTGGAAAATATGGAAGAAGGGGATCGTCTGGTGCTGGCCGACGGAACCTTGCAACTCCTGGTGCTCGAAAAATTGCCGGACGGACTTTTTGTTCTTCAGGCGCAGAATTCCGGCATAGTAACCTCGCGCAAGGGGTTGGCCTTGCCGGGCAAATCCGTGCGGGTGCCCGCTCTGACCGACAAGGATAAACAGGATTTGCGCGCCGGCCTGTCTCTGGGCGTGGACGCCGTGGCTCTTTCCTATGTCCAGACCCCGGAGGATATTCTGGAGGCCAGGGAAATAATTCTTTCCCGCGGCAAAAACGTTCCTATTGTGGCCAAGCTGGAGAGGCAGAACGCTGTGGACAGGCTGGAAGATATTCTCCGCGTGGCGGATGTGATCATGGTGGCCCGGGGAGATCTGGGTATTGAATGTCCTTTGCCTGCTCTGCCGGGTATGCAGAAGAGGATCATCCGCGCCTGCAACCGCGCCTGCAAGCCGGTGATCGTGGCCACCCAGATGCTGCTTTCCATGGTCAACAGCCCGGCTCCCACCAGAGCGGAGACTACGGATGTGGCCAACGCCGTGCTGGACGGAGCGGATTGCGTGATGCTGTCGGAAGAAACGGCCATGGGGAGCTTCCCGGTGGAAACGGTGCGTTTTATGCGCTGGATTACAGGCGAGGCGGAAAAGTTGCTGGAGGAGCACGGCTTGCGGCACAACCTGCCGGAGCTGGACAACGCCTCCGAATTTCTTTCCTATTCCGCCTGCCTCCTGGCGGACAAGACCGATTCCGTGGGCATTGCGGCTCACAGCATGAGCGGAGCTTCCGGGCGCAGTCTCTCGGCCCGCAAGCCGCGCCAGCCTGTCTACGCCATTACTCCGAAGCAATCCGTGCTGCGGCACCTGAATTTTTCCTGGGGAGTGGTGCCGGTGCTGGTGAGCGATGCCCTGAAGGGCCATCTGGAGCGCACCGAAAAATTCATTGATGATTTCGATGGTTTCAAAAAAGGTGATAATATTGTTATCACCGCGGGACAACCGCATCCGGGAGAGGAAGCTCTGGGAACAAATCTGGTGAAAATATACAGGAAATAGTTCAATGGCCAAGAGCGTACCCATAAGCGTTTCGGAAGATTACTATCAGATCAGCGAGGCTGTTCTTTCCAGTTTTCCCAAATACAGGCTGCCCTTGGATCTTTTTGTTCTGGATGAAAAAACGGTTCAACTCCTGCCCTATTATAAAAAGGATCATCGCTTGAGCAACGAGCAGGTGGAAGAGCTCCACAAGCTCTGTCAGGAGAGTCTGCTTTTTGTTTCACGCACGGATCACCCGATTTACTCCCAGCACATAATTAAACAGCTGGATTTGGTGCTGGTGGACGCTAATCTCAAAGAGGGGGAGGTGGCGGATATAATTATCCAGGCTCTTGATCTTAAATTGGCCGACTTTTTCGCCCAACCGGTCAAAATACTCTTTCAGCCCTTGTTTGACGACTGTCACGTTTTTACCGAGTATTTGTGGGAAGACAGACACCGCATCAAACTTTTCCTGCGCCGTCTGTATCAGGGAGAGCATAAATTGACGCGGCACAGCATCAACACTCTGATTGTCGGACTGTGGCTTTTCATCAACGCCAAGGCCGAGGAGCTGCTCCGCAGGGAATTCGACTACATGGCTCTGGGGCTTCTTTTGCATGACGTAGGCATGACCAAGGTTCCGCCGCCTGTTTTGAACAAGGAAACCCAGCTTAAACAGGATGAGAAGAGCAAAATACCTCCCCATGTGCTGAACGGGATGCAGATTTTGCAGAAGATGGATTTGAGCGCCGCTGAAGTAAAGGCGGCATGTCTGGAACATCACGAACGTTGTGACGGTTCCGGATACCCGCAAAAATTGAAAAGTCAGCAGATTTCCATGATCGGTTCCATTGCGGCGGTGGCGGATTCCTTTTCGGCCATGATCCAGAAAAGGCCGTATGCCGGCGCAAAGACCCTCTTGGATGCCGGAAATGAACTTATGAGCGACAACGCGAGTTATGACAGGCGTTTTGGGACAGCTCTGTATACGGCTCTGGTTACCAATTCCTTTTAGAGCGATTTCCGGAATGAAATCGCTCTGGCTGTATATTGCCTCACGCGGCGACCCCCGCCCTTTTGTACTTCAAGTAGCCGCCGGACGCTGGTTCGGCGCGCCGCTGCTGTAAGCTCAGGGCGCGGCGGAATGTGGAATATGCGCAGAAGCAGAGTCATCAGCATAGGCGGAGTGCTTGTGGGCGGCGGCAATCCGGTAGTGGTGCAGAGCATGGCCAGCACCGACACCAGGGATGTGCCCGCCACCCTTGCCCAGCTTGGGCGTATGGCCGGGGCCGGGTGCGAAGTGGCCCGTCTGGCTGTTCCGGACGCGGAGGCGGCCCGCGCCTTTGGGGAAATCCGCCGTTCTTCCCCTTTGCCTCTGGTTGCGGATATTCATTTTGATTATCGCCTGGCCCTGCGCGCTCTGGAGTCCGGAGCGGACGCTCTGCGCATCAATCCGGGCAATATAGGAGGCGAAGCCGCGGTGGATTCCGTGGTGCGGGCCGCTCAGGAAAGAGGCGTGCCCATACGCGTGGGCGTGAATTCCGGTTCGGTGGAAAAAGACCTGCTGGCGCGTTTTGGGGGGCCCACGCCGGAAGCCATGGTCGAGAGCGCTCTGAGACATGTGCGCCTGCTGGAAGACAGGAATTTTTACGATATAAAGGTTTCTTTGAAATCCTCTTCCGTTATCTCTACCCTGGCCGCCTACCGCCTGATGGCCCGAAAGTGCGATTACCCGCTGCACATAGGCGTTACCGAGGCCGGAACCATATTGCGCGGGGCCGTCAAATCGGCGGTTGGCCTGGGTATTCTGCTCAACGAAGGAATCGGCGATACCCTGCGGGTTTCCCTCACTCACGATCCGGTACGGGAGATGGAGGTGGCTTACGGGATTTTGCGCAGTCTGGGGCTGCGGGCGCGCGGGCCGGAGATTATTTCC
The DNA here is from genome assembly GCA_031275645.1 of Deltaproteobacteria bacterium. Lineage (GTDB taxonomy): Bacteria > Desulfobacterota > Desulfovibrionia > Desulfovibrionales > Desulfovibrionaceae > WRHT01. The sequence continues at coordinate 15,314 of JAISOL010000015.1, read as the reverse complement.
TGTCCCACCTGCGGGCGCACCGAAATCGATCTGCTTGCCCTGGCTTCGGCTGTGGAAGAAAATCTGCGCGGCGTGCGGGATGTTTTTACCGTGGCGGTCATGGGCTGCGTGGTCAACGGGCCGGGAGAGGCTGCGGAGGCGGATGTGGGCATTGCCGGGGGACGGGGCAGGGGGATTTTGTTCCGCCGGGGCAAAAAAACCCGTAGCGTTGCCGGAGACGCGCAAACTCTGCTGGATGCCCTGCTGCTGGAAATAGATGTTTTTTTACAGGAAAGGAAAAAGAAGGACTGACATGCTCTGGAGCAGTTTTTATCTCCCCACGCTGAAGGAAGCCCCGGCTGAAGCCGAGGTGGTGAGCCACAGGCTGATGTTGCGCGCGGGAATGATCCGCAAGCTCACCAGCGGAGTGTATGCCTATATGCCCTATGGAAATATGGCCATAAACAAGGTGGCTGATATTGTGCGCCAGGAAATGAACCGGGCCGGGGCCGTCGAGCTTTCCCTCCCTATGGTGCAGCCCGCGGATCTTTGGCGCGAATCCGGCCGTTGGGTGCATTACGGCAAGGAGCTGCTGCGCTTCAAGGATCGCCACGAGCGGGAATGCTGCCTTGGTCCCACGCACGAAGAGGTCATTGTTTCCATTCTGCGCGGCGAGCTGCGCTCCTACCGGCAGTTGCCCCTGAACCTCTATCAGATCCAGACCAAATTCCGCGACGAGATCCGTCCGCGTTTCGGCCTGCTGCGCGGCCGCGAATTCATCATGAAGGATGCTTATTCCTTTGATCGCGATGATGAGGGAGCGGAACGCAGCTATAAGGCCATGTACGATGCTTACGCGCGTATCTTTACGCGCCTGGGCCTGCGCTTTCGGGCGGTGGAGGCTGATTCCGGCTCCATAGGAGGGAAATTCTCCCATGAATTCATGTTGCTTGCCAATACCGGCGAGGACACTATCGCCGTCTGCTCCGCCTGCGATTATGCGACCAACCTGGAGCGCGCCGCCGTCACTCCCCGAGGCGGAAAAAACAGCCTCCCGCCTCCGCCTCTGGAGGAGATTTCCACCCCCGGCGTAAAGAGCATTGAGGAACTCTGCCTTTTTCTGGATGTTCCCCCGGACAGGACGCTCAAGACCATGTTTTTCGACGTTGACGGCAAGGTTGTGGCCGTCCTGGTGCGCGGGGATCGCGTCGTCAACGGGATAAAGGTGAAGAATTATTTCGACGCGGCCCTGGCGGAGCTGCTGCCTCCGGAAAAGATGGCCGAAATAGGCGCCCCGGCTGGCTTTGCCGGTCCGCTGAATCTCGCGGCGGATTACATCCTTGCCGACCATGAGCTGGAGGAGGGCGGCGGCTGGATCGCCGGAGCGGGCAAAACCGGCTTTCACGTGAAGAACCTTGATCTCGAAAGAGACGCGCGGGTCAGCGCCTATGCGGATTTGCGCCTGCTCACGGCGGAGGACCCTTGTCCGCGTTGCGGCGCTTCTCTTGAACTGACGCGAGGCATTGAGGTCGGACATACGTTCAAGCTGGGCGTCAAGTATTCCGCCGCCATGAAAGCTTACTTCCTGGACGAGAACAGCCTGGAGCGGCCTCTGGTCATGGGCTGCTACGGCATTGGGGTAACCCGTGTGGTTGCCGCCTGCATTGAGCAGAATCACGATGCTGACGGGATAATTTTCCCGCCGGCCATAGCCCCTTTTGCGGTGGAGATTCTGAATCTTGACCCCAAGTCCGGGAAGGTTACGGAAAAAGCTTTGGAAATTTATGATATTATCAGAGGAAGCAAATTGGATGTTCTTCTGGATGACCGCGAAGAGAGGCCGGGGGTGAAATTCAAGGATGCGGATCTTCTGGGTTCTCCCATGCAGGTCATCATCGGCGCCAGGGGGCTGGAGCGGGGGATAGTCGAAGTAAAGAACCGCCGCAGCGGGGCCAAGGCCGAACTTTCCGCCGTGAATTTCGCCGCCGGCTTTGAGTTGTGGAAAGACAGGCTCCTGGAGGAATGGAGTCCGCGTCCGTCTGTTTGACAATCTGGCGGGTTTTGGCGTGAGCATGAATTCAGTTTACAGCGTCAGTGAACTTACCGCGATTCTCAGGCAGAGAATAGAAGGCGCTTTTCCCTTCGTCTGGGTGCGTGGGCAGCTTTCCAATCTCTCGCGTCCGGCTTCCGGGCATGTATACTTTTCGCTGCGGGACGAAGAGTCTGTGCTGGCCGGGGTCTGGTTCAGGGGGCAACAGCGGGATCGGGAGAGTTTTGATCCTTTTACCGGCGAGGTTTATGCCGACGGGCCCAGGCCGGGGCTGGCGGCTCGTCTTGAGAACGGCATGGAGATCGTCTGCGCCGGAAGGCTCAGTCTGTATGCGCCCAGGGGCGTGTATCAACTGGTGGCGGAATTTGTGCAGGAGTCCGGCAAAGGACGCCGGCAGCTTGAATTTGAGCTGTTGAAGCTGGAATTGGCGCAAAAGGGATATTTTGATCCTTTGAGCAAGCGGGCCTTGCCCCTTCATCCCCGTCGGGTGGCGCTCATTACATCCCCGGCGGGAGCGGCGGTACATGACTTTTTGCGAATCGCGCGGAACAGGGGGCTGCCCGCGCAGATTCGCATTCATCCCAGCCTGGTGCAGGGGGAAGGAGCCGCGGCGGAGATGGTCCGGGCCTTTGCCGCGGCGCGGGAACAGGGCTGGGCCGAAGTGATCGTGCTTTTGCGCGGCGGCGGTTCCCTGGAAGATCTCTGGGCCTTCAATTCCCGCGAAGTCGTGGAGGCGGTGCGCAACTCTCCGGTGCCGGTACTGTGCGGAGTGGGGCATGAAGTGGATGTGACCCTGGCGGATCTGGCGGCGGATTTGCGCGCCTCCACCCCCAGCCACGCGGCCCAGCTTTTATTCAAGGAGAGGCGGGAGCTCGCGCAGGCTGTGGATGAACTGGAGCTCTCGCTCCGCGGCTCTTTGGCCGGGATCCTGCGTTTTTTGGAACAGCGCCTGATCCTGCTGGAAAAAAGCCTGGCTTTGCTCTCCCCCCTGGGGCGCCTGGAGCGGGCCGGCCTCCTGCTGCGGGCGGAAAGCGGCCGTCTGGACTCGCTCATGCGCGCTTTTCTGCTCCAGGAGGAGGGGCGCCTGAAGCAGGAAGCTCTGCGCCTGTCCGGCCTTGATCCTCTCCTGCCTCTGGAACGCGGCTATGCCCTGGCGCGGGGGGCGGACGGCTCTCTCCTGCGCAGCCGGAGCGGAGCCGTTCCCGGCGACAAGCTGGACATTCTGTTTCGGGACGGAGCCTTGCCTGTGTTGGTGCGATCATGATCAAAGCTGTACGGATGCGCTTTTTCCTTTATTGCCTCCTTTCTTTCTGCCTTTTGAACGGAGTCTCCGCGGCGGCGGAAAAATTGGGCCTTCAAGTGGAGCATCCCCTGATCTCTACCGTGGGCGAGCCTTTCCTGCTGAAAGTAGACAATCATGAAGGCACGCTGGAGGACTTGCGGGTAGTCTGGCTGGATAAAACCCTTTCCTTGCGGGGGCAGGGCGGCCAGGCGCGGCTTTTGCTGCCCACTCCTTTGTCTGTCAAAGAGAAGGTTCTGCCTCTGCTTCTGTTTTCCGCCGACGGCTTTCGCGTCTATTCGGCGGAGATCGGCATTATTCCAAGGGAGTTCGGAGAGCAGAGCCTGACGGTGGACCCCAATTTCGTTCATCCGCCGCGGGAAGAGCTTGCCCGCATTGAGCGGGAGAGGCTCCGGACGCGGGCCGTTTACGCTTCCTTTACGCCGGTGAATTATCTGCGCCTGCCTTTGTTGCGCCCTCTTCCCGGCGTCATTACCGGCGAATTCGGAGTAAGACGCCTGTTCAACAAGCAACCGCGCAGCATGCACCGGGGGGTGGATTTTCGGGCGGCCGAAGGCGCGGAGATAAAAGCCGTTTCGCCGGGCCGCGTGGCTCTGGTTGACTCCCAGTATTACGCCGGTAATATTGTGATTGTGGATCACGGTCTGGGAGTGTACAGTTCTTACATGCACATGCTGGAAGCCAGAGTGCGGGAAGGGGAAATGGTGGAAGCCGGAACTCTGCTGGGACTGGCGGGAAAAAGCGGCCGGGTGACCGGGCCGCATCTGCATCTGGGTTTTGTGGTTCAGGAGGAACACCAGACTCCGGCTCCGTTCATGCCGGATTTGTAGAGACTGTTCTCCGGAAAGGCGGGAATATGGAATTTGAGGAACAGTTGGAACGTTTGCGGAAAATAAACGAGCAGCTTGAAAAGGGCAGCGTCAGCCTGGAAAAGAGTCTCGAACTGTATAAGGAAGGAGTGGCTCTGGCCGCGGGGTGCCGCAGGCTTCTGGAACAGGCCGGACATACGGTGCGGATATACGCCGGGGAAGACCTTCAGGATTTTTCCCCCTCTGCCCTTCCCGAGGCCGGAGACGAAAGTGGCGCCGGCCTTTGAGGAAGATTTGCGGGAGAGACAAAGGCTTTTGGAAGATTTTCTGTCCTCCTGCCTGGAGAGTTTTGCTATGCCCGCCGGTTTGCGCGAGGCCATGAATTACAGCCTGCTGGCCGGCGGAAAGCGCCTGCGCCCGGCGCTCTGTCTGAGCTGCGCCGCTTTGTTCGGTCTGGAAGCGGACTATGTTCTGCCTTTTGCGGCCGCTCTGGAGTGTATTCACAGCTACTCTCTGATCCACGACGATCTCCCGGCCATGGACGACGATGATCTGCGCAGGGGCAAGCCCTCCAGTCATAAACAGTTCGGCGAGGCCACGGCGATTCTGGCCGGAGACGCCCTTCTCACCGACGCTTTCGCGCTTATGGCCTCGGCGGGGCTTTCCGGCGCGACCCGTCCAGTGCCGGCGGAAAGGACGCTCGGCGCCTTGCGGGCCGTGGCCCTGGCCGCCGGTTCTTCCGGCATGGCTGGAGGGCAATACCTGGATATGATCTACACGGCGCGGAAAGATGTTACCTTGGAGGAAATCAGGAAAATGCAGGCCGCCAAGACCGGAGCGCTCATCGCCGCCTCCTGCGTGAGCGGCGCTCTCCTGGCCGGGGCGGGAGCCGGGGATTGCGGGCGTATTGACGCTTACGGCCGCTCCCTTGGACTGGCTTTTCAGATTGTGGACGATATTCTGAATGAAACCGGCGACGAGGCTGTGCTGGGAAAACCTGTGGGGAGCGACGCGGAAAAGGGCAAACTTACCTGGCCGGCCTTGCTGGGTTTGGAAAAAAGCCGGGAACTGGCCGCCGCTGCCGGCCGGGAAGCCGTGAAAGCCCTGGAGGCCTTCAGCGGAGCTGAGGCGGACTTCCTGCGGCGTCTGGTTGAATATGTGCTGAAAAGGGATTCCTGATGACAGAACGGAAATGCGTCCGCAGCGGATCGCTCTTGTCGGAAATAGCCTCTCCTCTGGATGTGGCCGCTCTGGACGAGAGTCTTCTGCCGAAGCTGGCGCTGGAATTGCGTGATAAAATTCTGCATTCCGTTTCCCGCAACGGCGGGCATCTGGCTTCTTCCCTGGGCGTGGTGGAACTGACCATAGCTCTTTTGCGCCTGTTTGATCCCGGCCGTGACAGGATCATATGGGATGTGGGACATCAGGCTTATGCCTACAAGATTCTCACCGGCAGGAGAGACAGTTTCGATTCCCTGCGTCAGGGCGGCGGTTTAAGCGGTTTTCCCAAGCTGAGCGAGAGTCCCTGCGATCATTTCGGAGGCGGGCATGCTTCCGTTTCCATTTCAGCGGCTTTGGGCATGGTTTCGGCCAGGGAAATAAGCGGGCGCAAGCACCATGTGGTGGCGATCATAGGCGACGGCGCCCTTACCGGCGGCATGGCCTACGAGGCCATGAATCATGCCGGAGCCATGAACAGGCGCCTGATCGTGATTTTGAACGACAATCAGATGTCCATCTCCAAAAATGTGGGCGCTCTTTCCTATTTTATGAGCAGAAATCTTTCTTCGCGCTGGATGCGCCGGGTCAGAAGAGAAGTGGCGGATTTTCTTCAATCCGTGCCGGGAGTGGGAGAGGAAATACTCAATCTGGCCAAGCAGAGCAAAAAGAGCTTCAAGACTTTTTTTACTCCCGGCATTTTATTCGAAGCCCTGAATTTCAATTATCTTGGCCCGGTGGACGGGCATAACCAGGACAAGCTGCACGAAGCCCTGAGTCTGGCCGTGTCCAACGATTCTCCCATTCTGGTGCATGTGCTCACCCAGAAAGGCAGAGGATATACCCTGGCGGAATCCAGCCCCGGCGAGTATCATGGCGTGAGCCGTTTCAATCTTCTCACCGGCAAGGTAAAGGAACCCGGTTCCGGGGAGGAGTCTCTGAGCTACACAGAGGTATTTTCGTCCGGACTCTGTGAACTGGCGGCGCGGGATGCCGCGGTTTTCGCCATTACAGCCGCCATGCCTGAGGGAACCGGTCTGGCGAAATTCAGCCGGCTGTTTCCGGGGCGTTTCGCGGATGTGGGCATCTGTGAACAGCACGCCGTAACTTATGCCGCCGGTCTGGCTACCCAGGGCATGAAGCCGGTGGTGGCCGTTTATTCCACCTTTATGCAGCGCGCTTACGATCAGGTTTTGCACGACGTGGCCCTGCAGAACCTGCCGGTGGTTTTTGCCCTGGATCGGGCCGGGCTGGTGGGGGAAGACGGACCTACCCACCACGGCGTGTTTGATATGGCGTTTTTGCGCCACATTCCCAACCTGCATATTCTTTCTCCCAGAGGGCAGGGAAGCCTTCGGGATTCCCTGGCCACGGCCCTGAGTCTGGGTAAGCCGGCGGTTCTGCGTTACCCGCGCGGTCAATGCCCCTTCCTGGAATCCCGGAACGATTTTCGGATTCTTGCTCCGGGAAATGGGGAATTCCTGCGGAGAGGCAAGGAAGAGGTCGCGGTGATCGCCGTTGGCGGGACTGTGATTCGGGCCTGGGAGGCCATCAATGAAATTCTTGAGGAAAGCGGTCGGGAAGTGACCCTTTTCGATCCCGTATGGATAAAGCCCCTGCCGGAAGAACAGCTTGCGGATTTGGCAGGGCGTCACCCCTTTCTTCTGATTCTGGAAGAGCATGTGCTGGCCGGAGGCTTCGGTTCCTCGGTGCTGGAATTTTTTAACGGACAGGGCTTGCTGGGAAAGTGCCGGGTGGTTCTGCGCGCTCTCCCGGATGTTTTTGTGGAGCACGGTTCTTCCGCGGAGTTGCGCGCGAAGTACGGGCTGGATAAAGACGGCTTTAAAAAACTTATTCTCGCGCACCTTGGCTGAAGCGCCGGGACGGAGCAGGGAGTGTCATGGCTTTTTTACGGAACAGTGTCAGTTTTACCCGCTACAGACTCCTGGATGCGCTGCCCGCGGCGCTGGCGGCTGAATTGCCGGACAAGCTGAGGCAGTTTTCCTTCAGGGATATAGACGACCTGCCTGAAGAGCGTTCCTGGGGCTGGGTGAATTTTGACGATCTTCTGGATGCGGAATGGCGTGTTTCTCCGCCCCGGAAGGGGGGAGAGTATATTGTTTTTTCTCTGCGCCTTGATACGCGGCGGGTGCCCGCGTCCGTGCTGAAAAAACATTTCGCCCTGGCCCTAAGGGAGGAGGAGGCGCGGCTGCGCGCTCAGGGCAAAAATTATGTGGCCAGGGAACGGAAAAAGGAACTCCGCGAACAGGCGCTTTTGTTCCTGAAAAGGCGCTTCCTGCCTATACCGGCCGAATTCCAGGTCATTTGGAACATGGCTTCCGGGCAGATTTTTATCGCCACGCTTTCTTCCAAGGTTCTGGAACTTTTCGAGGAATTATTTCTGCGCTCTTTCGGCCTGCACCTGAGCAGGCTCGATCCTTCCGGGCTGGCCGACGCTTTGCTCCCGGAAGAGGATCTCGACAGGCTGGATTTGCTTGATCCGGCCAATTTCAAATCCGGCGGCGCGGCGGGGTATATGGAGCAAAGCCGCGAACTCGCCTTGGGGCAGGATTTCCTGACCTGGCTCTGGTATCGCGGCGAAGTGGCCGGCGGCTTTGTCGATTCCTCCGGCGAAGAATTTTCCGTGCGCCTGGAAAGGCGCATTGTGGTTCAAGGTCTGGTGCGGGGCGAGGGAGGGGATGTTCTTGAGACGGCCAGCGTTTCCGGACGCGAGTCTGAACTGCGTGAGGCCAGACTGGGCCTGACCACGGGTAAAAAGGTCAGCCGAGCCCTGATCCGTCTGGAACGGGATGAGGAAAGCTGGGAGTTTTACCTGAAGGCGGAAGATTTCGGCCTGGGCGGATTTAAAACCCCCAGGACGGACGCCGCTCGGGAAAAGGACGCTGACCCCGATGCCCTGTTTTTTGAAAAGGAATATCTCCTGGAAAAAGGAGTGGGCTTTCTGGACGCGCTTTATCTGTTTTTCCTGCGCCTGCGCCTCAGCCGGGAATGGCCGGCCGAGGCGGATGCCCTCCGGCTCTGGATGTACAGGGAGTCTTGAGGCATGCGCGGGCGTTACGGCTGGCTCTTCAGGCGCGTCTGCAAGAAACTGCTCTGGTTTTTTCTGGTCTTCTGGGGCATTACTCTGGTGAGTTTCTGGGTGATCCACCTGGCGCCGGGCTCGCCCACGGATATGGAAGTGACCATGAATCCTATGGCCGACGCCAATGCGCGCAAGAAGCTGGAGAGCCTCTATGGTCTGGACCAGCCTTTGCCGGTGCAGTACGCGCGCTGGGTGGCGCGTCTGGCGCGGCTGGATTTCGGGCTTTCCATGAGCCGGGACAGCCGCCCGGTTGTGGATAAAATAGCCGAACGTCTGCCCCTGACCGTGAGCATGAATTTGCTGGCTCTTTTTTTTACTCTGCTTATCGGCGTGCCTCTGGGCGTATGGGCGGCCGTGAGGCCCGGAGGCTGGTTCGACAGGCTCAGCACTCTGCTGGTGTACATCGGCTTCGCCATGCCGGGTTTTTGGCTGGCCATGCTGCTCATGCTGCAATTTTCCATCAACTGGCGTATTCTTCCCATCTCCGGTCTGACCTCTCTGGACTACGCCCAAATGACTTCCTGGGGCAAGTTCAAGGATCTGGCCGCCCATCTGGCCCTGCCGGTGTTTATATATACTTTCGGGAGCCTTGCCGGCATGTCGCGCTACATGCGTTCTTCCATGCTGGAGGTGCTGCGCCGGGACTATATCCGCACGGCCAGGGCCAAGGGCGTGCCTGAAAGAACGGTCATCTTCCGCCATGCCCTGCGCAACGCGCTGTTGCCGGTGATAACCCTGCTGGGGCTGTCCGTGCCGGGACTCATAGGCGGGAGCGTGATCATTGAATCAATTTTTGCTCTGCCCGGTCTGGGTCAACTTTTTTATGAGGCGGTCATGTCCAGAGATTACCAGCTTATCATGGGCAATCTGGTTTTTGGGGCCTTGCTTACTCTGGGGGGCAATCTGCTGGCGGATTTCTGCTATGCCCTGGCTGATCCGCGCATTCGCGGCGGGGGGCGGGATTTGCGGGGGCAGGGCTGATGCGCGGATTTTTTTCGCTTTGGGCGCGGAGGCGTTTTTTCGGAGGACTCGGGCTTTTTATCGTTCTCGGCATGGCTGTTGCGGCGCTTCTGGCCCCTTGGATTGCGCCCCATGATCCGGACGCGCTGTACCTTGCGCACAAGTTTGAACCGCCCTCGGCGCTTTTTTGGCTGGGCACGGACGCTCTGGGCCGGGATGTGTTCTCCAGGCTTGTCTTCGGAGCGCGTATTTCCCTGTGGGTAGGCTTTGTTTCAGTGGGCATAGCCGTGGCCATAGGCGTGCTTCTGGGCCTGCTGGCGGGTTTTTTCCGCGGCCTGCCGGACGAGCTGATCATGCGCTTCGTCGATGTGATGCTGTGTTTCCCTTCATTTTTTCTGATTCTGACCGTAATAGCCTTTTTGGATGCCGATTTGTTCAATATCATGGTTATTATCGGCCTGACCTCCTGGATGGGCGTGGCGCGTCTGGTGCGGGCCGAAACCCTGAGCCTGCGCGAGCGCGACTTTGTGGCCGCCGCCAGATTGTCCGGGGCCGGAACCTGGCGCATCATGTTTACGCATATTCTGCCCAATGCCCTGGGTCCTGTGCTGGTGGCCGCAACTCTGGGCGTGGCCGGAGCCATTCTGACCGAATCTTCCCTGTCCTTTCTGGGGCTGGGCGTGCAGGCGCCCACGGCCAGTTGGGGAAATATGCTGCTCGAAGGCAGGCAATCCATGGAAATAGCCTGGTGGCTGTCGCTTTTTCCGGGCCTGGCTATTTTGTTCACGGTGCTGGGCTATAACCTTTTGGGAGAAAATTTACGCCAGGCGCTGGATCCGGACAGGGAAAAATGAACATTTTCTGCGTGGATTCCTTCTACGCCCAAACCCTGAGAGACTTGGGGCACAGTGTTCTGGACCCGGATCTGCCGCCCGGACTCGTGCATCTGCCGAGCCTTCTCAGAAGGTACGACTTTGAGCCGGATCTGCTCATTCAACAGGAGCGTCTGGCTCCCCGCCTGCTTTTCTCGGGATTGGAGGAAATTGCCTGCCCCACGGCTTTCATAAGCATTGACGCGCATTTGAATATGTTCTGGCATAAATATTATGTCCGGCTTTTCGATGTTCTGTTTACTCCCCACATCTCCCTTTTCGCCTCTCTGGACAGGAGGGAACGCCCGCCCCAGACGCGGCGCTTCGCGCCCGCGGGTCAGGATCTGCCCTTCCGGGCGCACGCCGCGAGGAAACATGCCCTGAGTTTCGCGGGAGTACTGACGGAGCACCGTCCTTCGCGTCTGGAAATGGTGCGCCTGCTTTCCGAAAAATGCGGTTTATACCAGCCGGAAGGCATACTCGGGCAAGGCGACATGCTGGATTTATTTTGTGACTCCCGCCTCATCCCCAATGAGTCCATTGCCCTGGAGGTGAATTTCCGTCTGTTTGAAGGGCTCTCCTGCGGAGCTTTGGTGCTGGGCCAGGATCTGGGAAGCGACCAGGACGCTTTTTTTGAGCCTGGACTGGAATATGAGACGTATTCCAATGCGATTGAATTACTTGAAAAAATAGAATTTTACCTTAAACGTCCCCAGGCGTCTGAAAAAATTGCCCGGGCCGGCTGGAAGCGGATACAAGAGCAGTATCTTCCGGCGCACAGGGCCGGACAACTGCTTCAGGCGGCGGGGAGCGCGCGGAGCAGGGCCGCTGGTCAGGAGGGCTGGCGGTATTTGTGGCTTGCCCTGGCGCAACTGACCCGTTCCGGCACCGTGAGTCTACCGGTGGATTGGTTTCTGGGCAGACTGGATGAATTGAGGGAGGACAGTCTGGTCGAAGCCATGCGGCTCCGCCTGCTGCTGGAAGGGGCGCATCCGGAAAATATCCTCTACAGCCGGGAACAAGCCGGACGTTATATGGAAGAGGCCTACAGGCTCACCGCAGTTATGCTCAGGAGCGGCGCGCATGAGACGAGCCTGGAATGCAACTTGGCCGGCTCCATGGCCTCCGTTGTTCTTCATCGTCCGGACTGGGCCAGAGCTTTCTGGCTGCGCCAGCTTAAAAGCCGCGGGCTTCCGGAAGGAGTTTCGGCCGCTTCCGCGGATACGGCTCCTTCTCCCGGATATTATCTGGCCTGGGGGAACTTGCTTTTTGCCCTGAGGCGCTATGCCCAGGTGGGATTCAGCTTTAATCCCAGGAACGGGCACCTGCCGCAATGCGCCTTTGAATGCCTGCTCCTGGCTCTGGAAGAAGGAGCGGAACAGCGGGACTTGCTCCCCGCGATGCTCCGGGTATGCGGCAAGGTTCCGGCCTTCAGCTATCTGGAAATGGGTTTTCTGGCGGAAATGTCCCTGCTCCGGGAGGAAAGCTGGAACTTCCAACTGCTCTACGGGGCAAAAGCCTTGGAGAATTACCGGGTCGAGGCCGGTTTGTACGAGATTGGCGCGGCGCGCGAAAAAGCCCTTCTGGCCGGAAACGGAGATGAATTCAAGACCGCGCTTGAAGCCCTGCCCGCTTCGGCGTATATTTTTTCCGCTTTGGACAAATTTTAAGCGGTCGAATTTCATATGCTGGATTATCTGCGTATTCAGGATCTCGCCCTGATTGAAGATGTAGCCCTGGATTTCGATCCCGGCGTCAATGTGCTCACTGGAGAAACAGGGGCCGGAAAAAGCTTCATCCTGAAGGCGATAGATTTTATTACCGGCGAAAGGCTTGGTCCTTCTCTGGTGCGTCCGGGCAGGGAAAAGGCTTCGGCCGAGGCGGTTTTTTCTCTACCTGACGGGGAAGAGATGTTCATCCGGCGCGAGCTTGCGGCCGATACAGGGCGCAGCCGCCTGTTTATAAACGACAGGCTCAGCTCCCAGGAAAGCCTGCGGGAACTGCGCCCGGCGCTGATCCTGCACACCAGCCAGCAGGGCCAGCAGAGGCTGCTTCTGCCTTCCTATCAGAATGAACTGCTGGATGATTTTATGTACAGGCCGGATCTTCTGGGAAAACGCGCCGCCATTTTGCGTTCCTTGGGGGATCTGGCTATGCGCCGCGCCGCTCTGGAGGAACGGCGCGGGGATCTGGCCGGGAAGCGGGAGCTTCTGGAGTTTCAGCAGCAGGAAATCCGCAAGATCAGACCCCTCCCGGGGGAAGAGGAAGAGCTGGAAGAGAGGCGCTTGAACCTGCGTCTGGCGGAGGCCAGCAACGCGGCGGTGGAGCAGGGGCTGACCGCGCTGCACGGGAGCGGCGGCGAAGGGGGAATCCTTTTCTGTCTGGGAAGCCTGGAGCGGGCCGTGGCCCAGATATCCGCCAGGGAAGAGGGTTTTACCCAGGATTTGGAAGCCTTGCGGGAGATGTCCGCCTCCTTGGCCGATTTGTCCTCCCGGCTGCGCAAGGCCGCCAAAAGCTCATCCCCGCGCGGCGAAAGCGAGAGCATAGAGGCCCGCCTGTTCGCCCTTTCCAGCCTGAAGCGCAAACTCAAGCGCACTTTGCCGGAAATTTTGGCTCTGGACAGCGAAATAGCGGAAAATCTCAGCTTTCTGGATAGCTGCGCCTTGGATTTGAAACAGCTCGGGCGGGAAGAAGATGCTCTGAGCGATGAACTGGCCTCCCTGCTGGCCGAGCTTAACCCGGCCAGAAGAGAGGCGGCGGCTCGCCTGAAACTGGCTCTGGAGGCCGAACTACGCGATTTGGGCTTTTCCGGGGCCGTGGAAGTGGAATTCGCTTTCACGCCCAGAGAGCTTTTTCCGGGTCGGGCCGACAGCGCGGAGGAACAGGTCCGGGTGCTCTGGAAGCCGAATCCCGGGCAAGCAGCGCAAGCCTTGGATAAAATAGCCTCCGGCGGAGAACTCTCCCGCTTCCTGCTGGCCCTGGTCGCCCTGCTGTCCCGGCGTACAGCGCATAAACCGGCCCTGATTTTCGACGAGGTGGATTCCGGGGTGGGCGGCATAACTCTGAACAAGGTGGCGGATAAACTGCGCCGTCTGGGCAGTGAGCGCCAGATTATTCTCATTACCCACTGGCCGTCCCTGGCCGCTGTCGCCGGCCGGCACTTTCAGGTACGAAAAGACGTGCGGGACGGCGAAACCTATACCAGCTGCCGCCGCCTCTCCGGGCAGGATGTTTTTGAGGAACTCGCTCGCATGGGCGGAGGCGGAGAACAGGGCAGGGCGCTGGCCAAAGAACTCCTGGCCGGGAAAAACTCCATGACCCTTTGACGCGGCTGTCTTTTCGCCGGCCCGCCGGAGCTTTTCGACTCTTTTCCGGGCGTGATCCGGCCGGTCGCCGGCAACGGCTTCGTCATGGGGACTCCCGCCGTGATTGTTCTGGAGCGCGGCTATTCCGGCGGAGACAGAGTCCGTTCCGTTCAGGAGTTTTTCCGTCCCGGAAAGACCAGGGAAGCCAGCACGCCCAGAGCCAGCAGGGAGATCACAGTAACCAGGCTGAGCAAGGGGGAAAGGTGCAGGTCAAAAGCGACCTGCGCCAGCATTTTCAGACCTATATACACCAGAATGCCTATAACGGCCTTTTCCAGGTGTACCAGGCAGCGCTTGGCCGCAGCCAGAAAGAAATACATGGAGCGCAGGCCGAGCACGGCGAAAATGTTGCTGGTGAAGACCAGGAAGGGTTTTTCCGTAATGGCGATGATGGCCGGCACGCTGTCGAAGGCGAACATGATGTCCACGATTTCTATGGCCGCGAGGCAGAGAAAAAGAGGCGTGACGGCCCATTTTTCCCGGCTTTTGACAAAAAAGTCATGTCCCTCCAGATGCGGATGCACCGGCAGCAGGCGCCGGGCCAGATTCACCGACCAGTGTCGGGAATAGTCCTCCAGTTCTTTGTCTTTCCCGCGCATGGCTTTCCACATCTTGTAGGCCGACCAGAGCACGAACAGGCCGAAGGCCGCCAGGGCGTAGGAACCGAAAAGCAGAAGCAGAGAGCTGCCCAGAGCCACAAACAGCAGGCGCAGGACAATGGCGCCGATGATGCCGTAATAGAGAACCCGGTGCTGGTATTTGTCGGGTATGCTGAAAGAGGAAAACAGGGCCATGATGACAAAGAGATTGTCCACGGACAGGGATTTCTCCAGAAGATAACCGGCGATGAAGAGGGAAAAGTCCTGCGTCCCGTGAGAGAACAGAATGTAGCAGCCGAAGGCCAGGGAGAGGACTACCCAGAAGACGGTCCACAAACCGGCGCTTTTGGCCGTGATGACGTTGTCCGCCTTGTGCGCCTTCAGATCCAGGATCAGGCAGGCCGCCACCATAATTCCGAACAGGAGGACGCTGTAAAGGGAATAATCGCCGAGCATTGGTTTCTCCTTGTATAGGCGGGGATGGTATACAAAATGAGGGGCGATTGCACTGCTTATTTTATCTCTTTCCGCCGACTTCGGCGCTTTACGGCGCTTTGACGTCAACAGGCGTTACATTTTGTTACCGGGGAACAAACCATTGTTACGGGGAATGCTCTATATAAAAACTCCATTTATGGAAAACAAAAGTCTTGTCTCTCCGCTTACGGGCAGGGAAGCTCTCGAAAAAACGCCTGGGAAAGCTGCCGGGGCGCTGTCGCGCCCGTTCAGTGTGCGCCGGGAGCATGGGGATGGACACGGGGAGCGGCCTTTGCATTTTCCCGCGATTTTGCGTAATCTTATTTTCAGGCGTGTACGACAAGACCGCAACCTGAACTTGGCACGTTCCTTGCTCTCTCTCGGTCACATCCCGCCCCCTTCTTGTCTGAAAAATTCAATATAATTACAGTGTTATAGCTTAAAAATTTATCCGAAATTTTCATTTTGGATAAGTTCTGGATAAGCATCTTGCCTTCCCGGTATCTCGCTGGTATTTTGCTCCCATGAACAACACAACCAGCAGAAAATACATCAAAACCAAGTTCGAAGGCGTCTTCTACC
>JAISOL010000012.1 GCA_031275645.1 Deltaproteobacteria bacterium | reverse complement strand
AATTACTTTGCTCCATCTGCTGGGGTATGAAAATATCACTGAGGGGATAGAAATCCTCGCGGAAAACAAACAAACAGCACTGCGGCTCGTCAGATTCGGAAGAATTGAATGACCCTGTTTCCATAGGGCTCAAGTTTACAAACATTCCGGCAGAAAAGCAAAATTCCAGCCAAGGCGCGCCTTATATCCCCGGCCCAAAGTCCGGGGCCTTACGGCGCGTTGGGTAAAAACGGCTTGCAAGAGTTTAAATGAAAAACCGGACGCCGTCCGACCGATTCCGGAGGCGTAATTGGGAGCATTTCCCGCTTGAATTCCGCCCGGAGAAAGGATATAACAAGTCACTTTTGAGGCGTGGTTCCGCTGGCGGCCGCTCGGGCGGCCGTCATTTTGCGCTTGAGCTTGTCGCCCGGCGGCGGGCAAAGTCCGCCCGCGCCAGGTTTGCGGGCGTCGCCGCGCTTCGCTTCATATGAATGCGCTCCGAAACAGCTTCAACAATAAAGCATTTTACGCCTGAGCTTGTCGCCTGGCGGCGGGGCTGATTCGCCTTGCGCCGGCGGCGAGGGCGGAGGAAATTTTGATGAGCACGCCCATTTCCCGCAAAGGACTCAACCGCCTGCTTGAAGAGCTGGATCGCCTGAAAAGGGATCGCCCGCTCATTTCCAAAATTATTCAGGAAGCCAGGGAAGAAGGCGATTTGAGCGAAAACGCGGCCTATGACGCCGCCCGCGAGCGCCAGGGCCTGCAGGAAGCCAGGATAAGCTACATAGAATCCCGCCTCTCCCGCCTGGAGGTGGTCGACTTTTCCCGCCTGCGCGGCGACAAGGTCATTTACGGGGCCAAAGTCAGGCTCCACGATCAGGATACGGAAGAGGAAAAGGAATATACACTCCTCGGGCCGGACGAATTCGATCTGGTCAAGGGGGGCATCTCCGTGGAATCGCCTGTGGCCGTCTCCCTGCTGGGCAAGGAGGTGGGGGATGAAATAAGCGTGGAGGCCCCGCGGGGCAGAATCTGTTATGAAATCATCGATCTCGCCTTCCCCGGCGAAGCCATGTTCAGAGCGGATGAGGATGAGGGTGGCTGATGGATTACATCTACAGAAGCTGGGTCGTGCAGATAGACATCACCAGCGTGTGCGGAAAACACTGCATTTATTGCACCCGCTATCTGGGCCATGTGTCCGCCGGGGACAGATACGTCATGAGCCCGGAACAATTTTCCGCCGTTCTGGATTCGCTGGAAGGCTGGCCCAACGTCATAGGCATTATGGGCGGCGAGCCTCTGCTGCATCCGCAATTCCGGGAAATAGTCGCCCTGGCCCGCCGGCGCGTCCCCAGGGAAAAACTACAGCTCTGGACCTCGGGCCTGCCCGGAACGCCGCAGGAGGATCCGCGCGCGGATCCTGAACTCGCCGCCGCCTTCGGCGCGTTCCACTATAATCCGCACAACGCCGCCCAGCTCTCCGTCTGCCGGCACCAGCCCCTGACCATAGCCGTTGACGAGGCCGTGCCGGACAAGGGCATGATGTGGAAACTGATCAACGACTGCTGGCTGCCCCGCCTCTGGGCTCCTTCCGTCATAGCCGCGGGCGCGTATTTCTGCGAGGTGGCCGGCCCGCTGGACGCCGTTTTGCACAACGGCGCCCATGCCTGGAAGGTAGAAGCGGGCTGGTGGAAACGGCCGCCGGAAGCCTTTCAGGAGCAGGTGTCCGAACTCTGCCCGCGTTGCGGCATGTGCCTGCCCATGAAGCGCCAGCATCTCATTGAAGCGCGGGAAAAGTTCACCCCCGGGCTGGCCGCCGATTTCCGCAAAAAAGGCGCCATACGCCTGGAGGGGGAGATTGTTGAAGTGCGCGGGCACAGCTTTGACAACGCGGAGATCGTAGCCGCCGCCGAGGACTGGTATCCCGCCAACTACAGGGACGACCTGAAAACGGATCAGGCTCTGCCCGCCCGGGAAAAGGGGATACAGACCCGCCTTGAGCCGGATCCCGGAGATCCCCTGGCCTTCCGCCTGGATGACGAAGCGGCTTTCAACGCCGCTCTGGCCCGCATACGGCCTTTGCGGCCGGAAGAAGATCCCCTGGAATTCTCCTTCTATTATAAAGGATTCTCCTTCAAGCCGCTCCGGGAGCCCTATCCTTTTGTCCTGCCGGAGCATCCGGAAGAAAACCTCCTGTATTTCCGCTGTCTGCTCCTGCATTACAAGCAGATCCTGGACGAGGACGAATTTTCGAAACTTAGGGCCGCTTCTCCCGAGCCGGGATTTTTGGCAACGCTCGCGCAGCGTTACCGCGGGAAGCTGGAGGAACGCCTGAATAAAATTTACGAAAACTGGGGCAAGGCCCTGAACGGGCAGGAAGCCTATTTCTGGGGCCACGGCGCGGCCTGGAGGCATTTCAGACGGCACTTTGCCGGAGCAAGACCGCGTTGCTTTCTGGTGGATGCGGAAAACGGCGCTTGCGTTGATTCCAGGGTGGACGGCATCCCTGTGCGCCATCCCCGCGATGTGCTGCTTGAAGGTGGGGAGGCTCTGCCTTCGGTCATGTTCGCCAGACAGGAGTTCGCGGAGGAGTGGAGCCGCGCCGTCCGTTCAAAATACGCGCCTCTGCTTGCCGGAGAATTAATGCTGTGCCGCCTGGGATGATCCTGAGGGCGGACAGCCGCATTGCCGCCGGGGGGAAAGGTCGTGGCGTTCGCGTTTGAATCCTTTGTGCTTGTTCCGGATCTGAGCCGCATCGCCTCCCGCCGGGAAAGGGAAAAGAACATCCGCTCGCGTATGCCCTGGCTCCTGGCGGCCGAACTGTTGTATCATTTTTACCGGACGCCCATCAGCCAGGGCACGGGCTATGCCGTGGCCCTGTACCCGGAAGCGGCGCCGCCGGATTTTCAGCGCCGCTATTTCTCCTGCCTGGGCCTGGAAGGCAGGCCGCCGACGCGCGAGGACTGGCTTGCCTCCCTGCGCGGAGAGCCGACGGAACCGCTGGGCGATCTTTTTGCGGCCTGTTTCTCCGGGCGTTGCGTGCTGGGAGCCGCCTTGCCGCCCCTGTTCAAAAAGACCCTGAATGTTCTGAATATACCCTGGATTGACATAGCGCCGCATCCGGTGCGTTATCTGGACAATCTGCTCCACGCCTTCAGCACCAACGTGCCGGCCGTGGACGCCCTGTTTGAACGGGAAAGCCTCTCTTCCCATTATTTTGAAGCCGCCGCCGCCCATGAGATGGCGCGTTACGCGATCAACGTCCAGCACTGCGATTTCTGGCTGCCCGGCCCCTCGGCCCTTATTGTGGAGCCCGCCAACGATCTTCCTTCTTTTGACGCCGGGGAAAAAGAATTTTTTTTCACTTCCGCCGCCGGCAGATTGAGGGAAGCATGCCGGGAATACAGGCGCGTCTTTTGCGCTTCCGCTCTGACCTGGGAGAGAGGGAGACTTTCCTCTCTGACCGGGGAAGAGGAAAAACTTTTGGACAGCCTGGGCGTCATCCGCCTTCCTGATCCCCGTTACGAACAGTTCCGCAATCACTACATGCTGCTGGCCCATCCCGCGGTTTCCCGCGTCATAGGGCGAACGGAGGGGGATATTCTGGAAGCCCGCCTTTTCGGCCGGGAATGCGAAAGCCTGGCTCATTCCCCGCCTGGGGCCGCGCCTGCCAGACCCATCTATGAAACCCCCTTTACCAGCGCTTTCTGGCACAGGGTGGTCGCCGCCTTTGCCGCGCCCAAAGCCTCCGCCCCGCCGGAAGACATGCGTTGGCCTGTTCCCAAACTGCGCCTTGTCATGAGGGACAGGGGCGGTTTCGACGACAGCCTGTCCCTTCAGCAGGCGGTCCAGACCGGGGAATTAAAGCGGGAGGTCAGGGAATTACAGCGTTTCTGTCATGTGCAGCGCATTTTTACGGAACAACTGCCCAAGTTCCGGAAAGAAAGCGCTGTTGCCGCGGGCAGGCTCGCGGCGGCAAGCTCTGAAGGGAAGGAACAGGCTTCCTGCGCCGTTTTCTGCGCCGGAGACAACGCCGTGACGGCGCAGGCTGTGGTTGCCCTGTGTTCTTTCCGGAAAAACGGCGTCTGCGGCGATTTGTTCTATGTCACGGACGTGGAAGCCCTCTCGGAGGAAAACCGGCGCCTGCTGGCCCTTTTTGACATTACGCCCCTGCACACGCGCTACGCGGACAATTTTGCCATAAGCTATCTTCCGACCACGCCCAGCGCCTACAACCAGTTTGCCGGACCCGGACTTCTGGCGGCGCGGGACTATCGCCACAGCCTGGGCGTGCAGGCGGATGTTCTGTGCATCCGGTACTTTGATCCGCGGGCGGTCTTTGCTAAAACGAACGTAATCGCGGCAACGCACAACAATCTGACGGAAAAAAGGGCAAGCACATACGCCAGGCCGGACGAACTTGTCAACAATTATGGCTCTGACGGAGATATACTCGATACAATGCGTATTAATCCCGGAGTGCTGTTTTTTCATAACGTGAACTGCGCGGATAATAACATAGAGAACAAACTTGTTGACATATATAACGCGATAAGCAGAGAAAATATTTTGCTCGAAGAAGAAACCGTATTTAACATACTTATGTCGCTGAATCCGGCATATCTGACAATTATCGATCCGGAATACAACTGCCTGACTCTGCACAATTTTGGGAATATGCTTCCTTATTGTCTGCATTTTGCCTGGATTTACGACAAACCCTGGCATATTTTGGAATACGGAAAAAGTATTAAGTACCCCACAGCCGATTATTGCAAGAAGATGTGGCATGACGCCGCGCGGGATATTCTGGGGGATACTCTGTATGAAGCATATATAGCGCCGAAAATTATCTTAATGTGAGTGAACGACTGAAGGTAAGCAGCGTGTTTTTGTTCTGGCCGTAAAACAGTCGCCTCTGACCACATGAACACATTGTGCTGACAAAACAGGCATGAAAATAATGGACTACAGAACTCTGTATAACGCATACTGGTCGCAGAAGGAGAGAACAGGCTCGACTTCCGGGGAAGATCCAGCTCTTCTGCTTCAGGAAATATTCTCCACTTGCGGCCGGGGGAGCATGTTGGACGTGGGCTGCGGCGAAGGACGACTGGTCGTCGCCCTGCTCTCCGCGGGCGTTGATTGCCGGGGAACGGACTGCGCGGATACGCTTATCGCCCGCTGCAATGCCCTGGCTCCGGGGCGCTTCCGGCAGGGCGACATCCTGGCCCTGCCTTTTCCGGACAACTTCTGCGCAACGCTTCTCTGTCTGGATACGCTACAGCACCTGCGCGACGAGGATATCCCGACGGCTCTGCGGGAGTTGCGCCGGGTCAGCGCGCGCAATATCTTCCTGAAAATCAGCACCTGTCCTTCTTCAAAGGGTCGGCACCGCGCCGTCCACCCGCGCCTCTGGTGGGAAAAGGCCTGCCTGGAGGCCGGCCTGAGCTTCCATCCCAGGGAATTGTACTGCGTGCCTTACGAAGCGCGCGATTTCCAGCCGGAATACTGCACGATCATTCTGGAAAAGATCCCGGACGCGGTTCTGGCCGCCTTCCCCCTTTCCTCCCTGAAGGCGGAGAGAAATCTGCACATGGATATGCTGCGCGAGGCGGGCAGGCGGGGAGAAGCCCACAGACAGCGCTACTATGCCGCCGCCGGGGAGATCCGCTTCCGGGATGTGGTGCTGGACCTTGCCTGCGGCCTTGGCTACGGCGCGCATATTCTTTACCACAACAGCCAGGCGGCGCGGGTCATGGGCGTGGATTCCAGCCCATTTGCCGTGCGCTACGCCACAGCCCGCTACGCCCTTGAAGGCAGAATGGATTTCCGCCTGGGAAACGCGGAAGACCTCTCCTTTCTCCCGGACAATTCCATAGATTATGTTGCCGGCTTTGAAACCATTGAGCATCTGGAAAATCCGGAGAGATACCTGCGGGAACTGTTCCGGGTGCTCCGGCCGGCCGGGCGGGTCATGCTCAGCGCTCCCGACCGCTGGGTGAACGAGCGGGGCCTTGACCCCAACCCTTACCATCTGCAGGTGTATTCCTGGGAGAGATTGAAGAAAGAGCTGGACGCCCTCTTTCTGCCTGAAAAATATTTTGAGCAGTACGCCGGCAGCGATTATCCGGAATCCGCCCGCTTCTGGAGGGAAAGAGAGACGCGCCTTCCGCCGCCGGAAAAGACGGAGTGGGTGATCGCGCAATCCATGAAGGATCCTCTGGAAAACGAAGACGCTCCCTATACGGAAAGAGCGCATATAGTTCCGGCCGACTGGAAATTCCACGACGCCGGTTTTGCGGCCAAGTACCGCAATCCCTGGCTGCAGGACGCGCTTTTACGCCGCGATACACGCCTGCGCGCCCCGCGGGGGCTCAAACTCCTGGCCCGACGGACACTGCGGAAATACCCCCCTGATTCCCCGGATCACGCCCTGGCGCTCTGCGTACTGGCTTACAAGGAATTGGAGCAGACCCCCTCCGGACCGCCGTTGGAGCTTGTCGCCTCCATTGAGTCCTGGCTGGAAAGCAAGGCCGAATCAGCCGCGCCCGTTGACGCGCGCTGGAAGATATCCCTGGCCTATGTCCTGGCTCTGCTGCGCCTGCGGCAGGGAGAACAGGACAAGGCCGCGGAGGCGTTCCGCCTCTGCTGGAGCGTTGACCCTCTGCTCTACTCCCCCACTCTGGGCACCAAGACCGTGGGGGCGCGCTTTCAGGCGGCCCTGCTGGCTCTGGGCGGAGGAAAAAAGGCCGAGGCGCGGGAATTGCTGCGCCAGGCCCTGGCCGAGGTCTGGCGCGTGTTTGCCGAGGGAGGGGCGGCCTGCATGGGCGGGCTTGATCATCCCCTCTGGTGGAACGTCCTGGAAATGCGCCAAATACTTGATATCGGACAACAATGCCTGATCCTGCTCCACGAGTTTTCCGCGCTGGAAGACAGGCCGGGGCTAGTGCATTGCGCGGATCCCTGCCATACGCATATTCCTCGCCCTAACATCTCCCGGCTGCGGCTGGAAACTCTGTTCCGCGCCCAAGGAGCGCGCCTGGAAGGAAAGGAAGTCTATTTCTGGGGCTGCGGGCAGTTCTATGATCTGCATAAAAACCTGTTCGCCCTCTGCCGGCCGCGCTGCATACTGCTGGATTTAAACCCCGAAGGGATCACGGAAAAAGACGGCCTTGCCGTGCGCCATCCGGAAGAGGTGTTGCCGCGGGGCGAGAAACTGCCTATAGTGGTTTTCGCCTGGCATCCGGAAGCCATCCTGCGCACCATTGAAAATAACTATCCCCAATATGCGGCGGATGATATTGTCTATTGCGTCTCTCCGGCGTGATTGCATACATGAATATACTGCTGGCAAATGATACATCCGGGTTTGAAAATATTGGCTGCCAGGCCGCTATGCGCGGCCTGGCAGCCGCGCTTGCACACCTTTCCGCCGCTGTAACCAGCATGCCCTGGGATTATTGGAGTGAATACTTCAGGGACGGAGCGTATAATTACGCGCGGTGGGAAGCGGCCAGACTTAACGCCTTGCGGACGGATCCGGGGATTGTTTCCCTGTTCGCCCGGCACAACGCCTTTTGGGTTAACGGGGAAGGCAGCATACACCATAACCTGCCGCGCGCACTCGCCCTGTTGGCCTTAATAAAAAGCGCCGCGAGACAAGGCACTCCCACCGCTCTGATTAACTGCACCCTTGACGGCATGCATACAGACATTGTACATGACGCGCTCAGGAAGACAAATTTTATCCACACCAGGGAGCCTTATACGCATGCCTTGCTTAAAAACCTCAACATCAATTCCTTTCTTGCTCCGGATATCGCTGTCATGGGTATACGGGACGCCCCGGCAGGCTACCCGGCAGTGAAAGAAGCGCGGTCCTGCATGATTACCTTTGGCATACACCATACTCTGGGGACTGCTCATGTCGCGGAAAAACTAGATACTATATTTAACACTGTCAAAGATTTCGACCTTTTACCTGTCTATCTCTCAATTGATATGAGCGAGACATCCGTTATAAAAGAGATATGTGAATCCTCAAATGTTCCTCTCATTGAAGCCTGGACCTTTCCGCTTGATTCCATTCCAGTTTTTATGAGGCAGTTTACCTGCGCGATCTCCGGCAGACATCATGTGAATATCTTTCTGTTAAAAGCTGGTATTCCCTTCGCGGCTCTACCTTCAAATACATATAAAATTCAAGGCACGCTTGATTTATTCAATTTACGCGGAAATTATGTGGAGGAAACAGAGAAGTTGGCTTCCGTACTAATATCTATATGTAAAAGTTCTGAAACATATACTATTTCAGAGGAATATTTCGATAAATATAAAAAGCGCACTGTTGAAATTTTCGAGACGTATAACTTTACATAACTCTTTATCATGAAAGCAGAAATATACATGTTTGAATTCACGAAGGGGAAAGCTCTTCCAAATTACGGTCTTATTGGAGTAAACAGGAAGTTCCGCAGATTGAATCTGGAAATGACTGCCAGTTGCCATAACCGCTGCGCTTTCTGTTTCGTTGATATGCCAACAAGAAAAGGCACCATGAGCATGGATGACCTGCAACATGCGCTTGTCGCCATTCCAAATTTCTCTGGTTCATGCTATGTATGTCTACACGGGGAATCATTTTTGCTTAACGATCTCCCAGAGCGTTGCGGCTTGGTCAAACGCCACTGGCCTGACTGTGAACTCGCGCTTACGACAACATTCAATATCGATAGAGGCACTGAGTATATTGAGCGGCTTTTTGCTTCAGGTCTGCAATCTTTGAATATAAGTTGTTACGGATACACTATGGATGGATATAAAAAGTTGCATGGTATAAATGCGTTTTCCGCTGTCCTGAACAACATGCGCTATCTTAAGAATATAAAAAATATTGATAAAAAATTGATTAACTTATGTAGTTTTACGAATATAAAAGACAAATTCGATATTGATGAAGATAAAGCGAAAAAAGAGTTTATGCGATTTGCCAAGGAATGTGGAATAAAAACTGTAAATGAAGCGCCCATGCGTCTATGGAATGAACCTGATGATATTTCAGCGCCAAAACGGCGCATGCCATACGTCTGCCCGGTTGTCTGGGGACCTACAGCCGAAGTCTTGCATATAGCCTTTAATCTTGATGTGTACCCCTGCTGCTCCCTTGTCGGAAACAAGTATGGGGATGGACCTGTCATAGGCAATTTGCGCCGGAATACACTGGAAGAAATCTTCAATTCTCCGGCCTACCTGCATTTCTACGACAAACATTGGGCGAGGGAGCTTGACGGTATTCCCTGGTGTTCAAACTGCGGGTATATTCATAACACAACCGCGCCGGATGAGCTGGCACGCCTTGCCGCTTATGAAGGAAACAGACTGGCTGGGCAGAAGGTTTATTACTGGGGGGGGGGGGAAACCTTCAGAAAATACGGTCTGTTTTTTTCCGGCACCAATCCTCAGGCTGTGTTGGTGGACATTGAAGGCGAACACCCTTCGCATGTTCACGGGATTCCTGTGACGCATCCGGATGTCGCACTCAACGAGAAGAACAAGCTTCCCATAATTATTTTTGCCGCTCCTCGGCATAATAATATTATTATTGAATCCATTATCAGGAAGTATCCATATTATACATATAAAGACATTGTTTTGGCTCATGCGGATATGTGGCCGCAGAGATCAGTACAGAAATCCATAAATGAATATTTGTGTTAATCATTGAACAGTCATGATTGAAAACATTGTTATCCATATCGGCACATTTACCGATTATAAAATTTTTATTCCTCATTCTTCAGTTATTTATCCTGAGTATTTAAACGGGCATCATTTCTCTCAGGGAATCACATATTCCTTCTGGGGCACTACCTATGAAAACGATGAAATTCCTTCCCTGAAAGCTCATCTATATAAGATAAATCAGGATCAGCTCTCTTCTCCCACGGCGAGTGTTCTATTTCTTTCATGCTATGCCTTTTTTCGTTTTCCAAAAAAATTATCCGTCCTGCAGGAGGCTTGCCGCCAAATTTTTCCACAGGCTGAACAAAAGATATTTTTATCTTGCGGCAGACAGGATCAAGATCTGGAATGTGAATTCAATGTTACATGTATGGGAAAGCATAATCAATATTTCAAGATACAAAAAGACACTCTCCCAGATTACTGGAAAATTTTAAGCTGGCTGTATGCGGCTTTCGGACGGGAGGCCGTGACCTGCCTTATCCCCGATCCCTCCCGGAACAGGCGGGAGCAGGTTTTAACCGCCCTGGGCGCGACCCTGGGCCTCGAACCCAAACTTTCCCAAGAACTGGCCGCTAGCTTTACCCCGCGTTTTTCCTGCCTCCTGCCCCGCGAAGTCGCCTACTTTGCCGGCATATCCAATTTTGAGCGCACCGGCCCGGCCATTCCCGGCACGCTCATGCGCTGGTCCCCCCAGGTGCGCCGCTTCACCCCGGAAAGCGGCTATACAGGCTCGCCCCACAGTCTGCTCGGGCCGAGGCTGCGGGCGGAGATCCTGGCCGGATACGCCGCCTCCAACGCCGAGGCCGCGGCTCTGCTCGGCCTGGATCGCCTTTTCCCGGAGCCGGAGCCGGAGCCGGACTGGGAACCCTGGAGCGGGCTTACCCCGGAAGTGGCCTCTAAAGTCGCCGCCCGTCTGGAAGCGGACTTTGTGCGGGAACTCCTGAAACCCTTTGCCGGACTCCCAGCGCACTGCCAGACGCGGGAGCAGCGCCTCGTCCATCAGGCTCTGCTGCAGGCTCTGCCGCAGGCCCTGCCGGGAGTTTCCGCCCCGGCCGGAAGCCCCGCTCCCAGGATAATCCCGGAAAAGCCGCCCAAACTCTCCGTCCTCACCCTCGCCTACAACCAGGCCGACTATATCGGCGACTGCATTGAGGGCGTGCTGGCCCAGCAAACCAATTTCCCCTTTCAGCACATCATCGCCGACGACGCCTCCGACGACGGCACCCAGGAGATCATCCTGGATTACGCCGCCAAACACCCGCACATACTGCCGATCTTCCAGAGAACGCGCAGCTTCGGCCCGGGCAACGTCCACGCCCTGTTCGACATGGCCCGCACGGAATACGCGGCCCTCTGCGACGGGGACGACTACTTCACGGACCCTCTCAAACTGCAGACCCAGGCGGATTTTCTGGACGCCCACCCCGACTGCGGCCTCTGCTTTCACCCGGTGCGCGTGCTCTACGAGAACGCGCCGGAAAAGGAGGGAATTTACCCCCCGCCGGAAGGCCTGCCGCGCGGCGTGCGGCGCTTCTACTACCTGAGCGAGCTCGTCCGGGCGAACATGATCCAGACCAATTCCGTGATGTACCGCTGGCGCTTCCGCCAGGGGCTCCCCCAGTGGTTCCGGAGCGATCTCATGCCCGGCGACTGGTACTGGCACCTCCTGCACGCCGAAAAGGGCAAGATCGGCTTCATCAACAAAATCATGAGCGTCTACCGCCGCCAGGCCGGGGGAGTCTACGCCCTCTCGGCCAAAGACAAGCTGAGACACAGAAACAAAGTCGCCCTGGCGGAGCTGGAGACCTACAAGGTTATCAACGAACACTTCCAGGGCCAGTTCGAGACTTTTATGTTCGGCCTCGCCCGCACCGTCTTTCTGGAATGCCTGCGCTACAAGCGGCAGGGCCGCGGCGACGCGGTCTTTGACAAGCTGGCGGAGAAATATCCGGAGCTGGCCGAAGATTTTTCACAGTTTTTTGTTGCTTATAATTCGACTTTGTCATAAGCGGTGTAAAGGAGACATCAGGGCGATTCGCGGACGGCGGGGCGCATTTAAGGCGGATTGCCGTGAAAGGGTAATCCGCTCTCCGGTTTTTTGAGGAGGCATTGTTTGCGCAAGGCTTCCGTCCGCCGGCTGTGGATTGAAACACGAGGTTACTCAGATGAGAAGAATAGGATTCAGATGCGAGGGGGAATTTGACTGTTCCAGAGAAGAAATGAAGGAGGATCTGCTGAATTTTGTTTCCGGTCTGGGAACAACCACGCAAATCTCCATCATGGTCATCAATACCGCCGAGGATGACAAGCTTGAGGCCGGAACTTTCTTTGTGGACAAGCCGGCCTGTTTTCATTTCAAAGGCAAACGCCTGACCCTGGAAGTGGACACCACCATGCTCGGCCCCGGCTATCACGTGACCGAGCTGGGCATTCTCGAGGCCATAGAAAGGGAAACCCGCCTGCGCTGGGACAGATCCACCATGCATGACGACACCGGCTACTACGAGCACCGCGATTTCAAGCGTTTGCAGCGTTTTATGCTGGACTGGCTGCTGGAATACAGCTCTTCCCTGCTGAATACGCCGGACCTGGAGCTGCCGGTGCGCACCAACCTGACCATGCCCTACGCCATGCTCCCGCAGGGAAACGAATATTTCGCCTGCCACCTGCTGGGCTACATCCACAGGGATTTCTTCGTCTATATCCACGAATTCAAGGACCCGGAACTGTTCTGCCAGGCTTTCTTCCTCTGGTGGAACGAGGATTTGAGCGCGAAATTCTACCTCAAATGCGCCCTGAGCATAATCTGGTGCCAGCTTAACTGGCTCCCTCCGGCCCTGGACGAGGAGTTCATCTATATAGATCACGCCCTGAAGCAACTGGAGGCGGCCTGGGAACTGGACAACACCCTGCCCCTGCCTGTTCCGGAATGGATTGAGCTGGCCAAGCTCTCCCGGGATCAGGAGCTGGTCGACGAGCTGATCCGCCGCTTTCCCACGGAGATAAACCAGCCGGCCTCCAAGGGATACCGCCGCCACGACATTCTGCATACCATCGGGGAAAACAGGTGGAAAATAAAACTGCCCGGAAAAATGCACCATATAACCGGGGACGACGGCGCGCTCCTCTTTTGGGACGACCGGCAACGCTCCATACGCATCACCGTGATCCACGGCTGCGCCGAAAACGGCTCCCCCCTGCCGGGTATGACTCTGCTCCAGAAGAACATGGGGGACTTAAAGGCGGAATGGCACATTCTGCCGGAGGCGACCTCCGTGCCGGCCTTCATGCTGCACGGCGATTCCGCGGACAAGGATAAAAGCTCCTGCGACACCACCCTCTTCGCCGCCACCGACGGAATCATGGTGATCGTGAACGTCAGTTACCCGGAGGAGGAGCAGAAAGCCTGGGCCGTCTCCCTGTGCGACTCCCTGAGCACGATTTGAAAAAGCGGGGCCCGGCCGCGCCGCCGGATTCACTCTTCCGCTTTCCTGTTCCTCTGATACTCGGCCACGACTTTTTCCGCAATCTGGGGCGGGGCTTCTTCATAGTGCGAGAATTCCGCCGTGAACACGCCCTGCCCTCCGGTCATGGAACGCAAATCCGGCGCGTAGCGCAGGATTTCGCTCATGGGCACCTGGGCCTTCAGTTCCGTAATCCCGGCAAGGGAGTCGGAGCCCAGAACCTTGCCCCGGCGGCTGGAAAGATTGCCGATCACATCCCCCATGAATTCGTCGGGAATGGAAATGGAGAGAATGACAATGGGCTCCAGAAGCACCGGCCGGCACTGCTCCATAGCCTTTTTGAAGGCCAGGGCCCCGGCGATCTTGAAAGCCATTTCCGAGGAATCCACATTGTGGTAGCTGCCGTCGTAGAGCCGGGCCTTGAAGTCCACCACGGGATAGCCCGCCAGAAAACCCCTGGCCGCGGCCTCCTGCACGCCCTTGTCCACAGCCGGTATATACTGGCGGGGAATCACCCCCCCCACCACGGCGTCCTCGAAGGAGTAGCCGGAGCCCTTGGGCAGAGGCTCAAATTCCAGCCAGCAGTCGCCGAACTGCCCGCGCCCGCCGGTCTGCTTCTTGTGCCGCCCCTGCACCTGGGCCTTGCCCTTGATGGTTTCGCGGTAAGGCACCCTGGGGGTGTTCAGTTGCATGTCCACCTTGTAGCGCCGCCTGGCCTTTTCCACGGCAATCTCGATATGCAGTTGCCCCATGCCGGAAATGATGATCTCGCCGGTTTCCTCGTCCCGGCCGAGGCGCAGGGTGATGTCCTCGTCCGTGAGCCTCTGGACGGCGGTGTAGGCCTTTTCCTCGTCTCCCTTTTCCCTGGGGGAAAGAGCGTAGGAAATGAGCTGCGGCGGGAGGGGAGGGAAGGGCAGCACGCACGGCGCCTTGTCCGAGGCCAGGGTGTCGCCGGTGCGGGTATTCTTGAGCTTGGCCAGGGCCACCAGAGCCCCGGGCCCCAGAGTCTCCCTGGCGGGAACCTGGGTCTTGCCGGTAAGCAGCATGGGCGAGCCCAGACGCTCGGTTTCCCCGTTGCGCATATTTTTAAGAAAGCTGTCGCTGTGCAGGCTGCCGGAAAAAACCCGGACAACGCTGAGCAGGCCGGAAAAGGGATCCAGGAGGGTCTTGCAGACAAAACAGAGCGGCGGGCCCTCAGGATCCACAGGATGTTCCCCTCCTTTCTCGTCCCTGAGCAGCGGACGATCCAGAGGAGAAGGCATACAGGCGGCCAGCAGAGCCAGAAGCTGGGCGCCGCCCTTGTTTTCCAGGGCGGCGCCGGCCATGACCGGCGTAAGTTCCCCTCCGGCCACGCCCTTGCGCAGGCCCTCAATAATCTCCGCCTCGGAGAGCAGACCTTCCTCCAGGTATTTCTCCATAAGAACTTCATCGCTTTCCGCGATATTTTCGATGGCGGCGTCGCGCAAACGGGACATGGAATCGCGCAGATCCGCCGGAATATCAGCCTCCTGAACGCCGCCGCCTTCCTGAAAGAGCAGAGCCCTGCCGGCCAGCACGTCCACCAGGCCGGAAAAAGCGTTCTGCCGGCCTATGGGGGCGTAGAGCAGCACGGGCTTCAACCCCAGGCCGCTCAGGGCATTGTAGGCCAGATCAAAATCCGCCCTGTCCCGATCCATTTTGTTGATGAAACAACAGGAAGGAAGCCCGGCCTTTTTCACGGCCTGCCAGTGCTTTTTGGTCAGCGGGCGCACTCCGTCCACCGCGTCCAGAGTAAACACGGCAAAATCCACCGCGCTGAGCAGCACGTCCAAATCTCCCGTAAAATTGGCGTCTCCCGGCAGATCCATCAGATAATGCCGCCCGCCCTTCCAGTCAAAGGAGGCGAAAGCCGGCTGAATGCTGCCCCGGCGTTTTATTTCCTCCGGCTCATAATCCAGAGCCGTGCCGCCTTCTTCAATCTTGCCCAGGCGGTTCAGGACTCCGGCCCGCAAAAGCAGCATTTCCGCGAGGCTGGTCTTGCCGCAGCCTCCTGTTCCTACAAGGGCGTAAGTTCTTTGGGACTCGAGAGCGGACATGGACAAACTCCGGCTATTTGTTCAAATCACCCATAACCCGGTTCAGTTCCTGAGCCATCTGCGAAAGCTCCTGCACGGCCTTGGAGGCCTGCACCATGCCGTCGGTGGTTTCGCCCACCACGCTGTTGATCTCCTCAATGGCCCGGTTGATTTCCTCGGAGGTGGCGCTCTGCTCCTCCGCCGCCGTGGCTATGGAGGTGACCACCTGGGAGTTGGCCGAAGCCAGGCTGACGATTTCGGTCAGGGCCTGCCCGGAGGAATTGGCCAGCTCCGTGGCCTCGGTAATGGCCTTGGCCGCGTTGCCCACTTCCGTGATGTTGGTGTGGGCCGACTGCTGGATGGCCGTGATGCTCGCCCCCACTTCCTGAGTGGCCGACATGGTCTTTTCCGCCAGCTTGCGCACCTCGTCGGCCACCACGGCGAAGCCGCGCCCGGCCTCACCGGCTCTGGCCGCCTCAATAGCCGCGTTCAGGGCCAGAAGGTTAGTCTGGTCGGCGATGTCGGAAATGACGTTCATCACCCCGCCTATGCTTTCCGCCTGATTGCCCAGTTCCCGCATATTGCTCTGCAGGGTCGTGGCCACCGTGTTCACCAGATTGATGGAATGCACCACCTTGTTCACCAGTTCCGCGCCGTCATTGGCCTTGTCCCTGGTCAGCTCGCTCTGCTCCGAGGCCTGGCCCGCGCTTCTGGCCACTTCCAGCACGGTGGAGTTCATTTCCGTCATGGCCGAGGCCGTGGATTCCACTCTGGAGCGCTGCATTTCCGCCCCGCGCGAAACCTGCTCCACCTGGGCGGAAAGCTCTTCGGAAGCGGCCGCCACCCGGTCGGAGATGGAAGAAGCCTGGGTCGCCACGCTCTTGATGACGCGCTGTGTTTCTTTAATTGAAGTCAAGTCCGTGATCAACTGGAGCAGGGAGGCGAGTCTGCCTTCGCTGTCCAGAATGGGGATGGAGGTGTAGCTGATGTCCATATCCACGCCGCGCGGATGGGCGCGGGTTTCCGCGCTGGCGCGCTGCCTGCTTTCCACGGCCCTGGTTACGGCGTCGGCTCCGGTGCCGGCGTCATCGCGATTGAAAAGCTGCTTGCCTGTCTTGCCCTTGTAGTCCTCTCCGATCAACTGCCGCCCCGCGTTGTTGATATAGGTGGCATGGAGGTTTTTATCCATAATGAGCACCGGGGAGGGTATATTGTCGATCACGCTGCGGAAACGGTGCAGCACGTTGTTGGTTCCGCTGATCATGGAAGCGAAGGCTCCCCGATATTTTTTCTCGTCGCCCTGCGCGTCCAGATAGCCGTTTTCAACCTGCACTTCCAGGTTCTGGTAGTCTTGCAGAATATCCCTGAAGGTGGCGGGAATCTTCGCCAGAGACTGCACCATGTTGCCGATTTCGCCCTTTTCCCTGATCCCGGCCTGATAATCCAGATTGCCTTCGGCCACGGCTTCGGCATAAAGGGAAATCCTGTTCAGCACCCGGATCAGGCCGAAGATGATGAAGAGGGCGAAGAGCAGGCCAACCAGCAGTCCGGCCACGGAAAGGGCGAGCATCTCCATCTGGGCCTCGGCGTTGGCCTCCACCGTGGCCACCCCCAGATCAACGCGGAGAATGTTCACCTGCTTGTTGATCTCGTTACAGGCATTGCCGATGCTGGCGCTGACGGAGGTGAGAGAGGCGAAATTCTGCTGCATTTCAGCGTTGCGCGCAACCATTTCGCCCAGGGCTTCGTTCAATACTTTGAGGTTGCCGTCAATCTGGCCCATGATGCCCCTGCCCCGGGGGCTGATCAGCTCGCTGCGGATCGAGGTGATGATTTTTTCGGTTTCCTGCAACTGGTTCTGCATGATCCGGGCGTTCTCCGGGTTGCGGTCGTGGGCGAAGGTGCTGATGGCCGAACGGAGCGAGCCCACCTGGTTCATGGAAAGGGAGAGAAGGAGAAGAACCTTTTCGTTATGCACCTCCCCGGCCAGATTGGACAATTCCACCAGCAGGCGGGACAATTCCTGGGAGGCCGGGAGAACCTTGTTTTTATACGCGTCCATGACCGCGCCCATGTGGCCCTTGAAGACGGTCAGAAGCTTTACCTGCTCCTCCCCGCTCGTCCGTATGCCCTCCAGAAGCTTGCGCCTGCCGGGATCCTCCACGAATTCCATACTCTCTTCGGCGTCTTTCTGGGTGTTGCGCACGGCCGCGATGGCCTGATCCACAAGGGCCGGATTATCCGTGTCCAGGCGGAACTCAAGAATCCTGGTAAGCACCTTGCTCTCTTCGCCGATCATGTCCGAAGCGCGCACGTCCAGATTGGTCAGGCGCCGGTATTCCTCAAAGGATTTGGAGGCGGACCCCAGACTTAAGTATCCGAGACAGGCGATCGCCGCCAAAAGTATAATCATTAAAGTAAAGCCGATAATAATCTTTAATTTTGTGGTCATGACTTTCCGCCTCACTATAGATTTATAAGACAGTATATCCTAGCACTTTTGCCGAAAAATACAAGCAAAGATGCCAAAAATAGGCCCTGCCCCCGTTTACCGGCATATCGACAGAAGGAAATATAACTTAACCCGCTCCGGCGGTCTTGTCCAGGTTTCGGATTGGCGGCGACATTTTCAGCGGATCAGCATGGCGTCGCCGTAGGAAAAAAACCTGAACCCCTCCCGGACGGCGCGGGCATAGGCCCGAAGCAGGCGTTCCCGGCCGGCCAGGGCGGAAACCAGCATCAGAAGAGTGCTTTCCGGAAGGTGAAAATTGGTGAGCAGGGCGTCGACGACCCGGAAGGGACGGCCGGGATAAATAAAGGTGTCCAGCCAGCCGGCATGGGGAGCCAGAAGAGACTTTTCCCCGCGCCGGGCCAGAGTCTCGGCCACTCCCTCCAGCACCCTGGCGCTGGTGGTGCCCACGGCCAGCACCGCGCGCCCTTCGGCCCTGGCCCGCAGAACGCTCCGCGCGCTTTCCTCCGGAAGCTCCGCATATTCGGCATGCAGGCGGTGCAGGCGTATGTCTTGCGTCCGCACCGGACTGAAAGTGCCGTAGCCCACAAAGAGAGTCAGCTCGGCCCAGAAATGCCCGGCGGCCAGCAGGGCTTCCCGGAGAGCCGGGGTGAAATGCAGCCCGGCGGTGGGCGCGGCCAGAGCCCCGGCCTTGTCCTCGGCCGCGTAAACCGTCTGGTAGCGCTCCAGGTCCAGCTCCTCCGGGGCGCGCCGTATGTAAGGAGGCAGAGGGAGGCTCCCCCGCAGGCGGAGGAGAGCCGGAAGTTCCCCTTGCCAGGAGAGAACGACCCTGGCCCGGCCGTGCGCCGGCTTTTCCAGGGCCGTCACGGCCAGCCCCTCGCCCAGGACATAGCCGCGGCCGGGGCGCACCTTCCGCGCCGGGCGGAAAAGAGCCTCGGCTTCGGCTTCCTTCCAGCCTCCCGCCTTTCGCGCGCCCGCCTCCAGAAGAGGAGGGGGCGTGAGCAAAAGCAGCTCCAGCGCCCCGCCGCTCTCGCGCCTGCCCGTGATCCTGGCCGGAATCACCCTGGCGTTATTGGCCACGAGCAGAGTTCCGGGCGGGAGCAGCTCCGGAAGACGCTCAAAGCGGGTGACCCTGTCCCCCTCCTCCCCGGCGCGCTCCAGCAGGTACAGGCGGGATTCGCCCCGCCTGGCTGGAGGGCGCTGCGCCACCAGCTCCGGAGGCAGGTGGAATTTATAGGAGGAAAGAAGATAATCGGCCTTAATCACGCCGCCGCCGGCCTCGCCGCCGGGGGCGGAGTTCTTTACGCCGCGCGGATATTCCCGGTTTTCAGGATCGCGGAGGGGAGGCATGGGCGATGATCCCGCATTCCAGAAGGCATTCCATGACTTCGCTCAGAGGCAGGCCCAGCACGTTGGAACAGGAGCCTTCAACGGAGCGGATGAGAACGCCGCCGCCGCCCTGCAGGGCATAGGCCCCGGCCTTGTCCATGGGCTCGTCCCCGGCCGAGTAGGCCAGGAGCAGGGCGGGCGGGGCGTCCCACATGCTCACCCGGCTTTCCCGGTGAAACTCCAGCCGCCTGCTCTCCCCTTTCTCCCGGAAAAGAAGGCAGCAGGCCGTGACGACCGTATGGGTCTTCCCGGCCAGACTTCGCAGCATCTCCAGAGCCTGGGCGTGGGAAGCGGGCTTGCCCAGAATCTTCCCTTCCAGCACCACAATGGTGTCCCCGGCAAGCACGGCGCTCTCCGCCTCTTCCGCGCCCAGGCCGTCCAGCACGGCCTCGGCCTTGGCCCTGGCCGTGCGCCGGGCATATTCCGCCGGGTTTTCGCCGGGCAGAGGCTTCTTTTCTTTTGCCGGCGAAGGCAGGACTCTGAAGGCAAGACCGGCCGAGCCCAGGAGCTCCCGCCGGCGCAGGGAGCCGGAAGCCAGAATCAGAGGGCGCAGGTTCCGAAAAAGCGGCGCTTCCACAATCAGCTCACGGCCTGGAGCAGAAGCTCGCCAAAGGCGCGGCAGCCCACCTCGACGGCTCCCGGCATCCGCGCGGCCAGATCCGGGGTGAGGGTTTTGCGGGCCAGCACCGCGTCCAGCCCCAGGCGCACCCTCTCCGCCGCCTCGTTCCAGCCCAGATGCTCCAGCATGAGCACCCCGGAAAGCAGAAGGCTGGAGGGATTGGCCCTGTCCTTTCCGGCCAGTTCCGGGGCCGTGCCGTGGGTGGCTTCAAAAAAGGCCAGAGCGTCGGACATGTTCACGCCCGGAGCCAGACCCAGACCTCCCACCTGGGCGGCCAGAGCGTCGGAAAGGTAATCCCCGTTCAGATTGGGAGCCGCGATCACGCTGAATTCCTCGGGCTGGAGAAGCACGGACTGAAAGAGGGCATCGGCTATCCTGTCCTTGATCACCAGCCTGCCTTTGGCCAGAGACGGATTTTTCCGCAGGGCTTCCTCCGCCACGCAGCTTTCCGCGAACTCCTCCGCCGCCAGATCGTAACCCCACTGCCGGAAGCCTCCCTCGGTGAACTTCATGATATTGCCCTTGTGCATCAAGGTCAGGCTGGGCAGGGAGCGCTCCAGGGCGTGCCGGACAGCCCGGCGGATGAGCCGCTTGCTCCCGCGCTCGCTCATGGGCTTGATCCCCAGGGCCGAGGCCGCGTCCACCTCCGCCCCCAGCTCCTCGCGCAAAAAGGCGATGAGCCGGCCGGCTTCCGGGCTGCCGGCCCCGTATTCGATTCCGGCGTAGACGTCCTCGGTGTTTTCGCGGAAGACGACCATATTGACCGCTTCCGGACGCCGCACCGGCGAAGGGGTGCCGCGCAGATGACGCACCGGCCGGATGCAGGCGTACAAATCCAGAGCCAGGCGCAGCGCCACGTTCAGGCTGCGGAAACCTTTGCCCACCGGCGTGGACAGAGGCCCCTTGATCGCCAGATCCGCGCCGCGCAAAGCTTGCAGCGTGGATTCGGGCAAAAGCTCCCCCTGCTCCTTCAGGGCCTTTTCTCCGGCCTGAAGCTCCCGCCATTCCAAAAGACGCTCTCCCCCGTAAGACCGGGCCACGGCCGCGTCCAGCACCGGACGGGCGGCCGCCCAAATCTCCGGCCCTATGCCGTCGCCGGGAATGAAATATACCGTTTTCCGCATAAGCCGACTCTCCCGCATAAAAAAGCTGTATACAGGCTGCGAAATGCTCTAGCATTTTCCCCGGATCAAGGCAAAAGCTCTTTGCCCGGAGGGAGATTTCCGCTTGACGCCAAGCTTTGCCGGGAATACTTTAATCCGTATTATTGCCATATGCGCGGGGCCGCCTTTTCAATTCCGGGCGGCCGGAGAAAATCATGTCCAAGGAAGAACGGAAGGAGGCCGCGGAAGAGGCGGCCTTTTCCGGGCAAGGCCCGGAAGAATCCGAAAATTTTCTGCCCAGGGGATATTCCCCCAGGGAAGTCGAGGCGCGCTGGCGCGAGCGCTGGGAACGGAACAGAACCTTCACCCCGGTTGCTCCGGCGGAGGGGGAGCCTTTTTCCATTGTCATTCCGCCGCCCAACGTCACCGGCAATCTGCACATAGGACACGCCTTCAATCTGACGGTGCAGGATCTGCTTTGCCGTCACGCCCGGCAAATGGGCAGGACGGTGCTCTGGGTGCCCGGAGAAGATCACGCGGGCATAGCCACGCAGAACGTGGTGGAGCGCCGCCTGGCGGCCGAGGGCAAAAGCAGGCACGACCTGGGCCGCGAGGCTTTCATCGCCAGGGTATGGCGCTGGAAGGAAGAATACGGCGAGAATATCCGCGCGCAGATCAAGGCCATGGGGGCTTCGGTGGATTGGAGCCGCGAGCGCTTCACCATGGATGAAGGGCTGTCCAGGGCCGTGCGCAGAGTTTTTGTGCGCCTCCACAGGGAGGGCCTGATCTACCGGGGCGATTACATTGTCAACTGGTGCACCCGCTGCCACACGGCTCTGGCTGACGACGAGGTGGAATACGCGGAGCTTCCGGGGAAAATATGGAATATACGCTATCCTCTGGAAGAAGGGGGTTTCATCGGCATCGCCACCACCAGGCCGGAAACGCTGCCGGGGGATTCGGCCGTGGCCGTGCATCCGGAAGACGAGCGTTATCTCGGCCTTATAGGCAAGAAAGCCGTTCTGCCCCTGCTGGGGCGCAGGCTGACCATCCTTGCCGACAGCTATGTGGACCGCTCCTTCGGCAGCGGGGCGCTCAAGGTCACCCCGGCGCACGACCGCAATGACTGGGAACTGGGCCTGAAGCACGGGCTGGAGTGCATTCAGGTGATTGACGATAACGGCCGCATGAAGGAGAATGCCGGGGTTTTCGCCGGCCTGCCCAAGGAAGAGGCCCGGAAAAAGGTGCTGGAAGCTCTGGAGGAAGCGGGACTGCTGGAAGGAGAGCGGGAGCACGTCCATAATGTGGGGCATTGCTACCGCTGCGGAGAGATAATTGAACCGCACGTCTCCACCCAGTGGTTCGTGGCGGTGCGCCCCCTGGCGGAAAAGGCCCGCGCCGCCGTGCCGGCCGAAACGAGAATTTACCCTGATTCCTGGAGCAGAACCTATTATAACTGGATGGACAACATCCGCGACTGGTGCATCAGCCGCCAGATCTGGTGGGGACACCGCATCCCGGCCTGGACCTGCCGCGGCTGCGGCGAGCTGATCGTGGAGGAGGAAGCTCCCGCGGCCTGTCCGCGCTGCCGGGGAAAGGAGCTGGAACAGGACCCCGACGTGCTGGACACCTGGTTTTCTTCCGCCCTCTGGCCTTTCAGCACCCTGGGCTGGCCGGATTCCGGCGGGGATCTTGAGACTTTTTACCCCACCAGCGTCCTGGTCACGGGCTTTGACATCATCTTCTTCTGGGTGGCCCGCATGATGATGATGGGCCTGCACTTTCTGGGGAAGGCCCCTTTCAGGGAAGTCTACATCCACGCCCTGGTGCGCGACGCCAAAGGCGATAAAATGTCCAAGTCCAGGGGCAACGTAATCAACCCCCTGGAAATGATCGCCAAATACGGCACGGATGCCCTGCGCTTCACCCTGACGGCCTTCGCCGCCATGGGGCGGGACATAAGGCTTTCGGAAGAGCGCATCGAAGGCTACCGCCATTTTGTGAACAAAATCTGGAACGCGGCCCGTTTTGCCCTTATGCATCTGCGGGACGAAACCGGGCCCTGCCCGGAGAAAGCCGGAGAAGGGGACGGGGGAAGAGGCTGGAGCGGAGAAAACCCGGAAGCGGGCCTGGAAAGCATTCCGGGCACGCACCACGAGTGGATTCTGCACCGCCTGGAGGAAACAAAGAGAGCCGTGCCCGCCGCCATACGGGAATACCGCTTCAATGACGCGGCCCAGGAACTCTACAAGTTCGTCTGGAGCGAACTGTGCGACTGGTATCTTGAACTGATCAAGCCGGACATGCAGGCCGGGGGCCTGCCCAGGGAACAGGCCCGCCGCGTGCTTCTGGCCGTGCTGCGCGAAACCATGCTCCTGCTGCATCCCGTCATGCCCTTTGTCACCGCGGAAATATGGTCGGCCCTCTCCGGTTTTGCCGGAGGCGTTTCCCCGGACATAGCGCTGGAGCCTTACCCCGCCGCGCGTCCGGCCTGCATCCGTCCGGCCTGCGCCGGGCGCATGGAAATGATCCAGGCCGTCATCACAGCCCTGCGCACCATACGCGCCGAACTGAATATAGCCCCCTCCCGCGCCCTGCGGGTGCTGATTCGCCCCGCGGACGAAGACCGCGCCGCGGTGCTGGAGGGCCACCGTTCCATGCTTGTCCGCCTGGCCCGCCTGGAGGAACTGCGCCTGGAGCGGAAGGGAGAGGCTCCCAGGCCGGCGGCCGAACAGGTGGCGGCCGGCAACGAAATCTTTGTTTCTCTGGAAGGAGTGGTGGATCTCCCGGCCGAACGCGCCCGCCTGGACAAGGAACTGGCCAAGCTGGAAAAAGAGCGCCTGCTGCTTCAGGGAAAACTGGAAAACAGGAATTATGTGGAAAAGGCCCCGGCGGAACTGGTGGAGCGCGACCGCCGGAGAGTGGCGGAACTCGGCGCGGCGGAAGAAAAACTGCGCGGGACGCGCCAGGGTTTTATGCCCTGAGGGCCAGCCGGCCAAGGGGTAAAATACATATATGTAATTTTATCCCTTGAAAAGAGACGGCATAAAAACTACAAAAAAGTATATTGCCTTACTCCCGCTCTTGGTATATCCCATCTCTTCTTTAGGTAATACACTAATTTATCAAGCCATTTTTTCCATACCCTTTCCTTGGCACACTTACTGGCACACTTATTGCTGAAACCTCCGGGTTCAGGCCGCACGGAGCCGGTTGAGCCTCCGGCGGCGGATATCACAAATTCAAGAATCCGCGGAGGATGCGATGAAATTGCTTGTAACCATGTTCATTATCCTGCTTATACCCACGCCAGTCCTGGCGGAAGAAACCCTGGAACTTCTGCCGCAAAGCGCCGGAAACACCATGTGGACCATGATCGGCGCCATGCTGGTCATGTTCATGCAGCCGGGCTTTTCCCTGGTGGAATGCGGCCTGACCAGAGCCAAAAACGCGGCCGCCATCCTCATGAAAAACTTCGCTGACTTCTCCATAGGCAGCATAGTCTATCTTCTGCTCGGTTTCGGCCTCATGTTCGGGCACTCCCTTGAAGGGCTCATCGGCGGTTCCGGTTTCCTCCTGAGCGGCGTGGACGGAAGCGGCCCGGACGGACAATGGACGCTGACTTTCTGGTTTTTCCAATCCGTATTCTGCGCCACCGCCGCCACCATAGTCTCCGGCGGCGTGGCCGAGCGCATCAAATTCAGCAGCTATCTGCTGAGCAGCGCCCTGGTTTCCGCCTTTATCTACCCCATAAGCGGGCATTGGGCCTGGAACAGCCTGATTTCCGACAGCAAGGGCTGGCTTGAGGCTCTGGGCTTTGTGGATTTCGCCGGTTCCACCGTGGTGCATTCCGTGGGCGGCTGGATTACCCTTGCCGGGGCCATAGTCATAGGGCCGCGCCTGGGCAAGTATACCCTTGACGGCAAAGCCCGCGCCATCCCCGGGCACAATCTGCCCCTGGCCGCTCTGGGCGTGTTCATACTCTGGTTCGCCTGGTTCGGCTTCAACTGCGGCTCCACCACCACCGCCGACGGGACTCTGGGCTTTATCGCGGTCAACACCAATCTCTCCGCCTGCGCGGGCTTCCTTGGGGCCATGCTGGTCACCTGGCTCAAAAACGGCAAGCCGGAGCCTTCCATGAGCTTCAACGGAGTGCTGGCGGGGCTGGTGGGCATCACCGCCGGCTGCTTTGAGGTTTCCCCCTGCGGAGCCATCATCATCGGCCTTAGTTCCGGCATCCTGGTCACTTTCGCCGTGCTCTTCATCGACCAGACCCTCAAGGTGGACGACCCGGTGGGCGCCATTTCCGTACACGGAGTCTGCGGAGCCTGGGGCACCCTGATGGTCGGGCTTTTCGCCTCGCCCGGCTACGGCGATCCCGAGACTCTCGGCCTGTTCTACGGCGGCGGAGCCGGGCTTCTGGGAGTCCAGGCCATAGGCGTGCTCGCCGTGGGGGCCTGGGCCTTTGCGGGCGGCCTGGCGGTCTTCAAGCTGGTCAAGGCTCTTACCGGCCTGAGAGTGAGCCGGGAAGAGGAACTCAAGGGACTGGACATCACCGGACACGGCAGCGAGGCTTACTCCGGCTTCCAGATCTTCACCGTCGATTAAAGATCCAGAGCAATCAACGCTTCAAAAGGAAAATAAAATGAAGATGATTATCGCCTTTATCCGCCCGGAAGCTCTCAGCAGCGTCAAGTCCAACCTCTACGCCAAGGAGATCTACTCCATGTCCGTTACCAACGTGCTGGGGGCGGGGCAGCAGAAAGGATATACGGAAATCTACCGCGGCGTGCTGACGGAAGTGAACCTCCTGAAAAAAGTGCGTCTGGAGCTGGGCGTGCCGGACAATCTGCTGGACTCCGCCCTTGAGGCCATCACCCAGGGAGGAAGAACAGGCAATACCGGCGACGGGGTAATCTTTGTCCTCGACATAGCGCAGGGATTGCGCATCCGTACCGGGGAAAAGCTCTGATTCCCGCCGGCGACTAAAAACGCCGAAAAACGGGCGGGCCTTGCCCCCACCTCGCGAGCGAGGGAGGGCAAAGCCCGCCCGGCGCGTCTTTTCAGAATCTGGCGGTGCCGCGTAAAAACTCGTTGCGCGCGCTCAGCACCTTGGGCAGATATTCTCTGCTCTCCCGGCTGGGCAGTTTTTTGAGCAGTACGCCGTAGAGCTCTTCCGGAGTCAGGCGGTTGATTTTTTCCAGAGCGCGGGAACGGTCGCGGTCAAAGACCCGGAAAAGGGAGGAGGGACCGCAGTTATAGGCCGCGATCACGCAAAGCTCGCGCGAAACCGGATTTCTGACGTTTTTGAAGTGCCGTTTGCGCAAAAGATGCAGATAAGCCGTGCCGTACTGGATATTGCTCGCCGGCTTGAAAAGCGTGTGATCCTCCGGAGAACCCCTTTTTCCGGTAAGATAAGCGTGCACTTCCCCGCCCGCGCTTTCCGGCACAACCTGCATGAGCCCGAGAGCATTGGACGGACTCACCGCCGCCGGGTTGAAGCTGCTTTCCGCGCGCATGATTCCGTAAACCAGGCTGGGCGGCAGGGCATAGCGCCCGGCAAAAAATTCCACATGGTCCAGGTAGAGGGAAGGCCGGGCCGAGTTCCTTCCCCCCGCCCGCCGCGCTTCCGGAAATCTCCCGGGTGTGTCCAGACGCAGCAGATTCAGCCAGGAAGCCGTCTCCATGCGATCCGCGAAACAAAAAAGCTCCCTGGGCGGCCGGAGCCCGGCGCTGAACAAAGCCGCTCCATAGAGCCCGCTGCCCCAGTTCGGGCCGTTTTGACCCGGCTCTCCGCCGGAAGCGGGAAGGGTGAAAAAGGAGCCGTCCAGCTCCGCCAGCAGATCTTCCGGACTCTGCCTGCCTTCGGCGATGCCGCTGAAATCCCTGAGCGGGAGAGGGGAACTTTCGGCCTGCAGGACAAGCTCGCCCATGCGGGACAAGGGCTTATCCTCGGGAAGGCCGCGCAGCACCACCATTCCCCGGCTTATCCCCAGAAGGCCTCCGGAGCCGTCCCAGTCGTCCGGGCCGCCGTCCGCTCCGGAAAAAGAAGAGGAAGGAGAGAGCTGAGCCGGGGAGCCTTTATCCGGAAAGGTCTCCCGGAAATACCAACCTCCTTTTTCTTCCGGAAGAGCGAAAGCGCGGCGGAGAGGCGGCTCCTTGACTTTTTCCTCGCGGAGGCGGAGAGAGGCGAGATTGACGCGCAGATAGTAGCCCGCTTCTCCGCCGGAATGGCGCCTTGCGACAAAACCGAGGCACATCGCGGAACAAAGGCAAAGCAGGAGAGCGAGATAAAGGATGCGTAAGCTCTTTCTGTTCATATTTCTGAAGTCATGCAAGTAACAGGCCAAAAAAATATGGCCGGAACGAAAAGAAGTTTGCCTTGAGGAGGAAATTGAGATAAAAAGGCGCAACGCCGGGGTTCCGTAAGGAGGCGCCCCGGCCGCCGGAGACAATGGAATCAAAGGATCTGTCATGGCCTTGACCTTCAGTCCGACCCTGACCAAAGAGGAGGTAAACCTCTATCCTCTTTTCAAATACAGCGGAGAAATAGTCCTGGTGCAGGAAGAGGAGGAACTGCCCCCCGCTCTGGAACGGCTCCGGGAGGAGCCTTTTCTGGGCTTTGACACGGAAACCAAGCCTTCCTTCCGCAAGGGCACGAGCTACTCTCCCTCCCTGCTCCAACTGGCCGCGGAAAAGACCGTTTACATCTTTCAACTGACCAGGCTTGCCCTGGATGCGCGCCTGACCGCCATCCTGTCCAATCCCGCTTGCGTCAAGGCCGGAGTGGGTATAGCCGAAGACATGCGCTCCCTGCGCGCCCTTTGCGACTTTCAGCCCGGCTGTCTGGTGGACTTGAGCGACCTCGCCCGCAGTCATAAAATCGGTATGCGCAGCCTGCGCGGACTGGCGGCCTGTTTTCTGAACGTGCGCATATCCAAGAGTGAACGCTGCTCCAACTGGGGAGCGGAGCGGCTCCACCCCCGGCAAATCGTCTACGCGGCCACCGACGCCTGGATCAGCCGGCAGATTTATATGCGGGCCCGCGCCCTGGGCCTGGCGGACGAACTCCCCGGCAAGGAAAGGAAATCCGGTTGACATGGAAACTCCGGCCCCTGTCCCCGGCCTGCTGTCCCAGCTTGCGGAAGCGCTCGGCTTCATCCTCGATCTGGCTCTGCATGTGGATCGCTATCTTTTTCCGCTGGCGGAGACCTACGGATTCTGGATTTATCCCCTGCTCTTCCTGGTAATCTTCTGCGAAACCGGACTGGTCATAACGCCCTTCCTTCCCGGCGATTCCCTGCTTTTCGCAGCCGGAGCCCTCTCCGGGGCCGGAAAGCTTTCTTACCCCCTGCTCCTGCCGCTGATCTTCTGCGCGGCCGTCGCCGGAGATCAGCTCAACTACTTCGCGGGCCGTCATATAGGCCAGGCCGCCTTTGAGCGGGAACGGCGCTTCCTGAAACGGGAATATCTCCTGCGCGCCCAGGCCTTTTACACGAAACACGGCGGCAAGGCCATAGTCCTGGCCCGCTTCGTTCCCATTATCCGCACCTTTGCCCCCTTTGTGGCCGGCATTGCCCGGATGCGCCGCCAAAGCTTCATACTTTTCAACTGCTGCGGAGCTGCCGTCTGGGTGCTGACGCTGATCAGCGCCGGCTTTTTCCTGGGCAATCTCCCCTGGGTGCAGAAAAACTTTTCCGTGGTTATTTACGCCATCATCCTGATCTCGCTGGCCCCCGTGCTTGTCGAAGGGCTGCGGAACAGGCGGCGCGAAAAAACATAGACCCGCCCGGAGGGCAAGGCCGGCCCTCACTTGCCCTTGGAAGCGCGCTTGGAAGCTTTGAGCGGGTTGACCTTGGCCTGGGTCTTGATCTCCTTTTTCACATGCGTGGCAAAATTGCAGCGGCCCAGGTTCCACTTGCTGGCCGGAGCCGGATAACTCGTGCAATATCCCTGCCCCTCAAAATCCTGAACCCTTTCACAACCCTGGCATCTATCGACAACCGGGAGGCAAAGCACGCCGTTGTACAGCATGCCCCCGTCCGCGACGGAAGCCCCGGCAAACACGGGATTAATGACTTTAGCCATGACACTTCTCCTTGAATTGTTCCCCTCCCCGAAGGGAAGGGTTGGCGGGATGGTAGGCTCGACTTCGCCGGGCGTCAAGCGGAAATCTCCCTGAGTTGAACCGCCCCGGTTCAGGAAAATTTGCCGTTGCCGCCATTCCCTGCTATAAAGGACAGCATGCCCGACATTTACGACTACATGGCCTGGCGCGGCGACCTCGCCATTGCGCGGGACGGCTTCAACGAGGTGGATAATCTGGTGCTCTCGGCCTTTGCCTACGTGCCGCTGGACGGCATTGTGCCCGCCGACTGCGCCGGCGCCGTCAGCATCGGCGAAGCCGCCCGCGAGTTCGCCGCCAGCCCGGCAACCTGGAAGCTCCTGCGCATGCGTAAAGACAAGCGCCTGTTCGAGGAAATCGGGCGCTGCCCGCGCTTCGCCGGCCTGCGGCTGCACTGCTACGCCAACGTCATCAGCCTGCCGGAGGAAACGCAGTTCGCCGCCGTGACCGTGGATTTGGGCGACGGCAGCCACTTTGTGGCCTACCGGGGCACCGACAACACCCTGGTGGGCTGGAAGGAAGACTTCAACATGGGCTTCATGCGCCAGGTGCCGGCGCAGTCGTCCGCCGTGGCCTACCTGGAAAGCATGGCCGCCCGCCTGGCGGGCCCCC
This sequence comes from Deltaproteobacteria bacterium, assembly GCA_031275645.1. GTDB lineage: Bacteria > Desulfobacterota > Desulfovibrionia > Desulfovibrionales > Desulfovibrionaceae > WRHT01. The sequence continues at coordinate 62,170 of JAISOL010000012.1, read as the reverse complement.
TGCGCGTGGGCGGGCACTCCAAGGGCGGGAACCTGGCTATCTACGCTTCGGCTTTTTGCGCGCCGTCCGTGCGGGAGAGAATCGTGGCCGTCTACAACAACGACGGCCCCTGGCTGCACGCCGAAGCGGCCGGGCAGCCGGGGTACCTGGCCATTCGCGACCGCCTGCGCGCCTTTATTCCGCAAACTTCGATCATCGGCCTGCTGCTGGAGCACGAAGAGCGCTATTCCGTGGTGCGCAGCCGCCAAAAGGGGCTGTTTCAGCACGATTTCTATTCCTGGGAAGTGTCCGGGCCGCGCTTCGTCCACCTGGCTTCGGTTACGGACGGCAGCCGGTTTGTGGACCACACCGTCAAAGCCTGGCTGTCGGAATGCTCCGAAGAGCAGCGGGCCCTGTTCGTGGAGGCTCTGTTCCGGATCGTCAACGCCACCGGCGCCAAAACGTTCCAGGAAATGGGCGCCGGCTGGCGGCGCAGCGCCCTGGCCATGCTCAAGTCTTACCTCGCCCTGGATAAAGACACGCGCAAGGCTCTCGGCAAAACGCTCGGGCTTTTCGTAAAAGCGGCCGGCCGGCATCTCAGAGCGCAAGGGCCGGCTATATAGAAAAATGCTCTAAATCAGATAATCGAAAATAATTTTGTAGAGCTTGCGCATGGTCAGAGAAAGCTTCAGGAGCAGCGCCTTTTCGTCCCCGGTTCCGGGATTCAGTTTTCCCGCCATATATCGCGCCACGGGCGAAAAATCATTTTCCTTCCGCAAGTCGAACAAGGCGCTGTAGGCCATAATCCGGGCAAGACTCTCCTCCCTTTTTTTCCCTTTGCCCAGCGTGGGCGAATTCTCCAGAAAACTTCGGAAAAAGACCTCGGCCTCTTCCGGAAAGGAACGCTCCAGAGCCAGACCCCACATGGCTATGCACATGGACGTGAATTCATCCAAGCTGCGTCTTCTCTTGAATATGCCGTTCAGGCCGAAACCCAGTTCCGCTATTTCCCGTTCCAGATCCAGGGCGGGCAGCAAATCCGTGAAATGGCGCAGGACTTCGTCTTCGGTATAAAGCGGAGAGTCGGATTGCACGGGTTCAATCTCCCGCCCCTTCAGCGGCCTTTCCGGGACGGCCGCGCCTCCGGCGCCTTCTCCTGTCGCCGGCCTCCCTCCCGTCCTGCCCCGCCGCGGCCCGGACGCCGGCTGGACGGACGGAGACGGCCGGTTGCGGAGGAGGCGTATGCAGGCTGGCCTGATAGGTTTCGTCCAGAAGCAGGCAAAGCAGCTTGACGGAATCCTCGTCCCCGGCCAGCTCCGCGGCCAGAGAGGAAAAACGCCGCATGCGTTCCTGTTCCAGATCGGTCTTCTTGCGCAGATTCCCTTCCAGCAGGGCCGCCAGGCGCTCGCCCACCACCCGGGCCAGATCGGATTCATCCGGAAGCTCTCTCTCGGTCAGGACTATTTTGAAATGCCTGGCAATGCGGGCCAGTTCCATTTTCTCCATGATGTCCACCAGGGAGATCACCGTGCCTCCGGCTCCGGCCCGACCGGTACGTCCGGCCCGGTGGATGTAGGATTCGGGATCTTCCGGCGGGGAATACAAAACAACGTGGGTCAGCTCCGGGATATCTATGCCGCGCGCCGCCACATCCGTGGCCACGAGGAAGCGCAGAGCCCCGGCGCGCAACTGGGCGAGCACCTCCTCCCTTCTGCTCTGGGCGAGATCCGCCGAAAGCTCGTCGGCGTTGAAGCCGAAACCGCGCAGCACGGCCGTCACATAATGCACATCCGCCTTGGTGTTGCAAAAGACAATCGCCGCGCCGGGGCTTTCCATCTCCAGGATGCGCACCAGAGCCCTGTCCTTTTCCATAGTTCTGACCTGGTAAAAGAGATGCTCCATATCCCCCATGTGATGCACCTGTTCCCGGCTCAGGCTGAGAAGGGCCGGCCTGGCCATGAATTCGCCGGCCATGCGCAACACCTGCGGGGGAAAAGTGGCGGAAAAGAAATGCACCGGCAGCCGCCTTTTGGGCAGGTAGCGCTGCACTTCCTTCATATCCGGGTAAAAACCGACGGAGAGCATGCGGTCGGCTTCGTCAAAGACCAGCAGGCGCAAATCATCCAGCGTGAAATTGCGCCGGAGCAGGTGATCCAGCACCCGTCCCGGGGTTCCCACCACCAGATGCGCTCCCCGCTTCAGGGCTTCGTTCTGGATGGCGTAACCCACTCCGCCATACAGCGCTGCTGTTTCCAGGCCGGAAGAAGCGAACAGGGCGCCGGCCTCGGCCGCCACCTGCAGGGCCAGCTCCCGCGTGGGCGTGAGCACCATAGCCTGACAGGAACGAAGCCGCGGGTCCATGCGCGCCAGAGCCGGCAGCAGAAAGGCTCCGGTTTTTCCGCTGCCGGTGCGGGATTGCACCATAATGTCCTCGCCCTGCAAAAGGTAAGGCAAAGCCAGGGACTGCACCGGCATGAGCCGGTTCCAGCCGACCTTGCGCGCCGCCTGCGCCAAAGCCGGGGGGAGATCCTCCAGGGCTACGCGCGGCAGAGGGCGTTCAGGCTCGGAAAGATGTTCTTCCTCAATCACATAGGCGTTGTCCGAAAGATTTCCGGAAGATTCAAGTAGTTCTTTTTCGTCCATGTTTAAATCCACCGCCGGCTCCATACGCCGTATGACTCCCGCCCGGCGTAATGAGCCGGGGGATTGTTCTCCTCAAAGGGAAAGGTTATCAGGATGCTAGGCCCGACTTCGCCGGGCGTCAAGCGCTAATCCCCGCCGCCTTGACGCAGACCCGGCGGACAGGATCCGGGGTAAGGAAAACCGTGCCGTCAGACTCTGGAGAGCGCCTCCGCTTCCCCAGCGGCCTTGTCCAGCCGCAAGGCTCCTTTCGCTTTTCCATGGACGCGCTGCTCCTGGGGGCCTTCGCCCGCTCCTGCCGTCCGGACTGGAGCAGCCTTCTGGATCTCGGCTGCGGCTGCGGAGCGGTAGCCTTTGCCGTCTGGCTGCTCTCCCCGCGCCCGGAAGAGGAGCCTCCCAGACGTATTCTGGGCCTGGATTTACAGGACGATCTGCTGGAAGCGGCCCGGCAGAACGCCAGCCTCCTCGGCTGCGCGGACATATTCACGGCCGCCCCGGCGGATCTGCGGCAGGAAATGACAAGGGAGCGGGAAGCGTTCGATCTGGTGACCGCCAACCCTCCCTATCACCTTACAGGCAAGGGGCGCCTCCCTCTTTCGCCGTCGCGCCGCCTGGCCTTGCACGGCGATGAAAACACCCTGCGCGCCTTTCTCCGCTCCGCCCGCGCGGCCATGTCCGGGAGCGGCGCCTTCTGCATGATTTTCCCCTTTTCCAGGCGGGACGAGCTGCTTGCGGCTTTAAAGGATTGCGGGCTTTATCCGGTCAGGCTTCTGCCGGTGCAGACCGGCCCCTGCCGAGCCCCCCGCTTAATCCTGCTCTCCGCCGGCACAAAGCCGGCGGAGAAACTCACGTCCACCGAGGAAAGGCCGTTAATTCTGCGGGCGGACAAAAGCAGCCTGGATCTCCCGCGCCTTGAATTCAAGGAAAATGAAGAACCCTGGCTTCCCTGAACCGGCCGCCTATGTTGTAGGGACGCCCGTTATAGCTCATTTCGACCACTCCGGAATTGCCCAGGGTAAGTTTGAGGCGATCTTTAAAATCCAACACAAAGGTCTGGCCTGCCTCCAGAGAAAAACCGCGGGTTCCGGAGTTGTCAAATTCCGCCCCCACCCAGCATTCATCCTTGGCAAAAAGCACCACGCGCATGCTTCCGGGAGGAATGGGCGAATTCGCGCGGGCGTTGGACTGGCGCACCACCGTAAATTGGGGGCTGCTCTGGCCGGCTGAAGGCAGAAAAGCTGTCTCTACTTCCGGTTCAGCCTCCGCCGGGGCTTCCCCCGGCCCGGCCTCCGCCACCAAGCCCCGCGTCTGAGAGGAGGAGTCCGCGCCTCCGCTCTCGACAAGCTCCCCCCCCCCGGCTTCGTCGGCCAAAGGGGAGGCAACGGCGCCGGCATGGAGGCTGCCGCTCTGTTGCGTGTCCGCGGACGAGCCGCCGCCGAGCAGTTCCTTGATGTCTTCCCCAAAAAAGTAATATATGCCCAGAGCCAGAGCGGCGAAGAGGAGCAGAAAAGGCACGACAATCAGGGCCGCCTTGGCGTTGGAAGTCTGATTTATGGTTATGGACTGCTCGCGCGCGGAGGAACTCAGGCCCGGATTGATATTGTAAAGACTGTCGCTGGGAAAAGTAGCGGCTATAAGATCGTTGATCTCCCCCGGCCCTATGCCGACAGCCTCGGCATAGGCCTGGATGAACCCCCTGGCGAAAATGGGCTGGGGGAGGGAATCCACCAGGGCTTCTTCCAGAGCGTACAAAGTTTTGGCGGAAACCTTGATTTTAACGGCTATATCCTCGCGCTCCAGGCCGAGGGATTCTCTCTTTTCCCTCAACCTTGTCCCCAAATCCATTAACTTGTCAACTTGCATGTCTTTACCGTCTGTTTCCGGAGTTGTTATATACGGATATCCACCATGGCCTGACTGCGCAACTGGCCGGTATACTCGTCGAAACGCTCGCGCAGCCTGGGGTCTCTGATGGCTGCTTCAATCCGGGGGGCAACCTCCTCCAGAGGTTGAGCCGAAGCCGCCTCCAGGGCGTCAATGTGCAGCAGAATCGCGTCCGCGCCGTTCCACAGCACAGGTGAAACCCGGCCCGGCTCCAGTCCGGCCAGAGCCTGACGCCAGATCTGATTCAAATCCTTCCAGGGAATGGAGCCCATACTCCCCCCGATGGAAGCGTTGGGGGCTTTGGAATATTGCCGGGCCGCCAGGGCAAAATCCAGTTCTCCGCTGACTATCCTCTCCCGCACGGCATGCGGGTCCATGCCCGCGGGAAAGACGATGACGGAGAGCTCAACGCTGTCCTGCACGGAGAACTCCTCAATATGCTCGTGATAATACTGCTCTATTTCGCTCTGAGAAATCTGCACCTTGCGGGCGACCATCAGGGTCATGATTCTCTGGCGCAGTATGCTGTCGCGTATCCTGCCTTTCAATTCGTCCAGGCTGCTGCCTTCGGCGGCCAGGCGCCGCTCGAATTCCTCCTGGCTGAGGCGGTTGCTCTGCATTATCTGGCGCAGCTCGTTTTCCACTTCCTTTTCATCCGCAAGGACTTTATAGCGTTCAGCCTCCTGCCGGAGCAGAATATCCAGGATCATGGAGTTCAGCACTTCGCGCATGACCTCCCGGCGCCGCATTTCGGAATAATTGTCGCTTCCGAGCAGGCTCTGCCGCATAAATTCCTGCATGGCCTGACGCTGCAAATCATACAAAGTGATAAGCTCGCCGTTGACCACGGCGGCGACGCGGTTAATCTCCGTTCTTTGAGCGGCCTGGGCCGGGAGAGATTCCGGAACGCAGAAAAGGAGGAGCGCAAGAAAAAAAGAGCGCAACAGTCCGCCGGGGGTAAAGCCCGCCGCGCTTCCGGCAAGAAAAAACTTTATTTTTCGCACAAAAAATACTCCTGCGGAAACTCATAACATAATAAGTTCGAATAGTCATTTACGCAAGTTTTCGGGGATGAGGTGCATCGATATGCTGATATCGGATTCTTTCAGGCGGGCTTCAAGCCATTTTTCAAATTCCGCCCGGATTTTTTTTTCCAGCAGCAGGCCCTCGATCAGGGCGTAGGTTTCGGTTCTGGTCATGGCTCTCGGTTCCTCGCGGTTCAAAAGCACCATGCCGAAAAACTCCCCGTTCATCTCCTGCACCGGGGAAGACTGCAAAATATCCAGCCTGTCCAGCCCGGCCAACTGCTCCGGAGAAAGCCTGTCCTTCTGCATATGCACTTCACGGACAGTGAAGTTGGGAAAATTGGCCTGCAGGAGAGCCGCGTCCGGAGTCTGGCGGAATTGTTCGCAGGCGGCGGAGATCTGCTCTCTGACCAGGCCGTTTACCTGGATAAAATGTATGAATTCCGGAACCCGGAAGCTGTCCTGGCGCTCAAGGTAATACGCCTCCACCTCCTGAGCGCCCAGAGTGATGGCCTCGCGCAACACAGTGCCCAGAAATTTTTTCATGGCCAGATGCCGGTGCAGGCTGTCCCGCCATATATCCAGGTCTATGCTTTCCTCCAGGAGCATACGCTCAAACTCCTCTCCCGGAAAATCCGAACGGAACAGGGCTTCTTCCGCCGCCAGCTCCTCCTCCGTAACGGAGAGATGCAGACGGGAAAGTTCCTGCAGCACAAGCTCCTGCACAACGAGATCGGCAAGCAGCGCGCCGTACTCGCCGCGCAGGGCGGGAGTGGCTATTTCGGAAATGTCCCCGTTCAGGGATACGGCGTCGTGAGCCGCCTGAAGTTGTTTCAGGCTGATGGGCGCGCCGTTGACCAGAGCAATCTCGCCGGGAGCGGGCGGCTTTTCGCAGCCGCCCGCTCCCGGAAGCAGAGCCAGGGCCAGAAGAGCGGGGAAAAGAAAGCGAAGGAAAGACTTTACCCTGTGACAAGGATTTTTTCTCATACCGGAAGACATTAACCCGCGTCCGGGCATTAGGCAAGAGCGCCGGAAGGCGGGCCGGCTCTCTTTCGTCAGTCCGGGGAAAAACGCATCTCCTCCGCGTACAGGCTCTGGAAATTTTCCTGTTCCGGGAGGTTGAGCGTATTCAGCCGCCCGCTCCAGCGAATCAGCTCCGGACGGAGCGCGGGCCGGCGGCAGAGCAGTGCGCTCCCGGCCAGGGAGGTATTGCCCGCCGCCTTCACCTTGCTCCCGCCTCCCGGAGGAATGAAGCCCAGAACCTCCAGATCGCCGCTCCGCACATGCGCGCCGAGCGTGCCGGCCAGATGGAGAGCCCGCAAATCCGTGAAACGCAGGGAGGCGGCTTTAAGCAGGCTTTTCAGTACCAGACTGAAGGCGGCTTTGATTTTAAGAACTTCCTCCACGTCGGAAGCGGCCAGATAAAGGGGGGAACTTTCGCTCAGCCTCCAGAGAGATCCTCCCTTATTCCGGACAAGCAGCCCGGCCAGACGCCCGGCCAGAGGGGAAAGGATTTCTCCCCCGGAGGCGAAGCGTCCGTCCGGACGCAGGATGCCGGACTGGAGCAGATGCCGGATCAAAGATATGTATCCGCTGCCGGAAATGCCTCCGGGAGGGCCCGCGCCAGCGGGGCCCGGAATTTTGGGAGTCAGTCCCCGGGGAGAGAGGGTGAAATCGGTGATCACGCCTGGCCCGACTCCGGAACCGCAACGCAGGCCCGCGCCTTCCAGGGCCGGGCCGAGGGGCAGGCTGGCGCCCAGAGCCGTATCCGGAGAAAGGGCCAGGATAAATTCGCCGTTGGTGCCCAGATCGGCCAGGAGAAAGGGAAAAGGCTCCCCCGCGCCCAAAGCCAGAGCGGCGTAGCCGGCGGTGATGTCTCCGCCGATGAAAGGAGAGGCCAGGGGAGCCACCCAGAGCGGCGGCAGACCGGGCAGGTTTTCACGGCATCCTCCGGCATAGTCCAGGCGATAAGGGGCGTGGGCGAGCCCATGCACATCTTTGCCCAGAATCAGGCAGGTCATGGCGGAATTGGCCGCCAGGCAGATCTCGGCGACATTCCGCCCTCCGCCGGCCTCCGCTTCCGTCTCTTCCACCATGCGGGCCAGAGCCGCGCGGGAAAGCTCCCCCAGCCGGGCAAGACCCCGCGGATGCAGGGCAAAGGCCAGACGCGAAATGACCTCGGCCCCCGCCCCCATCTGCGGATTCACCCGGATGCGGGAACCCGGCTGTTCCGGTTTCGCGGTAGGAGAGTTCCAGCTCTCTTCCGGCGGCACGGAGGAAAAATGCAGGGAAGTGGTGCCGAAATCCACAGCCAGAGCCAGATGTCCGGCCGCGGCCGCAGTGGAATCAGAGCCGGCCTTTTTCCGGCCGGGGGGGAGAGGGGCGACCTCCGGCGGCAGTTCCAGCCTGGAGCCGGGTTCGGGATAATGGCGGCAGGCCAGACGCCAGCCCTGTTCCAGGGCTTCTTCGCCAAGAATGTCCAGTTCTTCGGGCTGCGGCGAAGGAAGCGGCGTTCCCGGCAGAAAGCGCACCCGGCAGCGTCCGCACAGGCCCAGCCCGGCGCAGAGGGATGGAGGTTCCAGCAGGCCGGAAAGATAGACAGCCTGGAGCAGATTCATTTTCGAGCCCGGGGCGGCGCAGTCCAGCGTATGGGGCAGGCCGCGGAGCAGCAGGGTAAATTCGGGCACGCGCCGGCACCTAGCGTTTTATGCCGACCCAGCCTCCCACTATGCCGAGGAGAGTGGGGAGAGCCAGCATCAGAACTATGGTCTGGAGGTTGAGAAACTGTATTTCCATCAGTATGGGAGGGAAATTGAGAATCTGCTCAATCTGCAGATGGATGAAGCGCAGCAGAAAAAGGGCCAGGGCGCTGCCCACCAGCCCCTGCAGGCCGCCGATCACCAGCATGGGGATGCGTATGTACCAGTCGAAGGCTCCCACCAGTTGCAGAATCTCCACTTCCTGCGACTTGGAAAGCATGGCCAGACGGACAGTGTTGCCCACCACCAGCCCCAGAATCAGGGTGAGAAAGAGGATGATCGGGCGCAGCACGTAGCTGTTTACCGTGCGCCAGGCCTGTCCCAGTTCGTCGCGCAAGGGAGTGGAGGAAACTCTCTCCACTCCCTCCAGCCTGGCCAGATAGGAGGTGGTTTCCGTCAGCCAGCGCTCGTAGTCCTCAGCCTCGGGAGTGAAAGTGATCAGGGCCGTGGCCGGCAAGGGGTTGTTCTCATTCAGAAAGGGAAAATTTCTGGAGGAACTGTTGCGCCCGATGCGCCCCTCCAGTTCCTGCAGGGCCTCCAGGGGAGTATAAGTCTGAATGTGGGCGAATCCCGGCAGCAGGCGCAACTGCCTCCACTGCCCGGCAATCAGATTCTGCTCCACTCCCGGACGCCAGTAGACTTGAAATATGGTTTCCCCTTTGATTACGCCTAACTGATGGTCGAGGGTGATGATGGCCATCAGAAAAATCCCCACCAGAAAAGCCATCAGGGTTACCGCGGCCAAAGTGAGCAACTGGGCCCAGGGATTGAGGGTTACATCCTGCAGGGCTTGTTTGCACAGGCGGAAAAAGACGCGCATCAGCCGTCTCTCTCTTCAGTGGAATCATGGCGGGCCCCCCCCCCGTAAGCCGCGAGGGGCACGGCGGAAGAGAATTTATTGAGGATGGCTCCCGGCCAGTTGGCCTGGGTGATCATGCCCTGATCCAGGCGCAGAATGCGGGCTCTGGGGTTACGGAGAATCAATTCCGGGCTGTGCGTGGCTATAATCAGAGTCGTGCCGTAATTCTGAAATTTTTTAAATATATCCATAATCTGGAGGGCAAGTTCCGGATCCATGTTGCCGGTGGGCTCATCCGCGAGCAGAATGCGCGGATTCACCACCAGCGCTCTGGCCACGGCCACGCGCTGCTGTTCGCCGCCGGAAATATCCACGCAGGAGGATTCCAGCTTATTTTCCAGTTCCACGGCCCGGGCCGCGGCCAAAACCCTGCGGTCGGCATGGGTTTTGTCCATGCCCCGCACCTGCAGCGGCAGGACTATATTGTCGTAGACCGTGCGCAGGGGGAGTATCTTGAAATCCTGAAACACCATGCTTACCTGACGGCGCAGGAGCGGAACCTGCGCCGCCCGGATTTTGCTCAGGGGAAAGCCCGCCACCACCGCCTCGCCGCGCTGCAGGGGCAGATCCGCAAAAAGCAGACGCAGGAGGGTGCTCTTGCCGGCGCCGGAAGGCCCGGTCAGAAACAAAACCTCGCCCCGGCTGAGATGGAAGGAACAATCCTGCAGGGCCGGGTGGGGGCCGAAACTGTGCGAGAGGTGTCTTACATCGATCATTACATTCAGTTCAGGATGTAACGCAAGGGATTCACGGATACTCCGCCCACGCGGACTTCGTAATGCAGATGGGGGCCGGTGCTGCGCCCGGAACTGCCTACAGTGCCGATCACGTCGCCCCGGTTCGTCGCCTGCCCCAGCTTGGCGGAAATCTGCTGCAGATGCCCGTATCTGGTGCTGATATTGTTGCCGTGGTTGATCACCACGCAGTTGCCGTAACCGCCGTCCCAGCCGGCAAAGGTTACGATGCCCTGGGCCGTGGCGCGGACAGGGGTTCCCGGACGGTTGGCTATGTCAATGCCCTTGTGGAAATCGGACGTCCCCGCGCCAAAGGGGGAAGCGCGGCGGCCGAAGGTGGAGGTAAGGTAGCCGTCGGTGGGCCAGATGGAAGGAGTGGAAGCCAGTACTTCGCGGTTCGCGCGCATGGCGTGCAGCAAATCCTGCTGGCGCAGTTCTTCCATCCGCGCATCCGTGCTCAACTGGTCCAGCAGGCTGTGCACCCGGCGGGCCACGAGTTCCTGCCTGTAGAGGGGCAAAGGCTGGGAAGATGCCGCCAGCAGGGGGCCGCCGAGGTTCCCGCTGATATCGGCCGGGTCCTTGTCCATGTTCATCATTACGCGCAGTTTGGCGTCAAATTGCTGTATACGCGCGAGATCGCCCTGCAAAAGCCGGAGTTTGCCGTCCATGCTGGCAATCTGGGTATTCTGCTCCTTGATGGTTTTTTCCGCGCCGGTGAGCTGCTTTTCCAAAATCTGGGAACGGTAATGGAAGCCCCACAAATATATGGTGCTGGCGGCGAAACCCACCAGCAGCAAAAAAAGGAAGACCCCCACCCAGCCTCTGAGGCGGAGCTGACTGGAACCTCCCTCGCGATCCCGCAGGATCAGGATATGGTATTTTTTGAACAACATGCCGGAAAACCTTCCCTGTTCCGCCTCCTGTGCCCCCCGGAGTCCCGTCTGAAATTTCCGCTTCACGCGCCGCTTGTTAAATGGTTACAGCGGGAAGCGATATGGTGTCAAGCCGCGGCTCCTGAAATAAGCGCATTTCATGCGCAAACGTCTAAAAGAAATTGCCCATGGAAAATTCAAAGCGCGGGCTCAGACGGATGTCGCCCCAGCCCCTGTCGAAAGGATAGCCCCAACTGAAACGCAGATCTCCCATAGGGGAACGCCAGCGCAGTTCAAGGCCGGCGGATTTTTTATTGTCATCCTTCCAGTTGAATTTCTGCCGGTGATCTATATTCACGCCCATGTCGAAAAAAGGAACCACATTCAGGCCCAGATCCTGGCTCAGCTGAAAAATATACTCAAGATTGGCGTAAGCCATGCGCGTGCCGCCTATGCGGTCGTTATACGGAGTGGTGAGATCGCGCGGGACTATATCCCGGCTTTTGTAACCGCGCACGCTGTCTATGCCTCCCATCCAGAAGCGTTCAAAGACCGGAGGAAATTTGCCGTGCTCATTTTCAAGCAAAGCGCCGCCGACCAGTTTCAGATGAAGCACGCTGTTTTCCGTAACCTTCTTGTAGAACTGGGTTGAAGCGATAAATCTGACGAAGGAATCGTCTCCCCCCATGAATCCTCCGGCATATTCGGAAGTCAGACTCAGAATGCTTCCATCCGAAGGGTTCCTGCGATCGGTCGTGTCACGCGCCAAACGCAGAGAGAGCACCCTGGCCGAGCGATCTCCGGCGTACTGCCGCAGCACGTTGCTGACGTAGTTGTCAAAGTTGAAGAGCTTGTAGAATTCCAGACGGTACCCCAGAACAGCGCTGCTGTATTCCCCCAGAGGATAGCCCACGCGCACTATTCCGCCGAAGGTGTCGCGGTCGTAATCCGTATAATCGTTTTCCCAGCGGTAGAGGTTCAGGCCGAAGCTCAGCTTGCTGTCGTTCACGCGGGGATTTAAAAAGGAGAGGTCATAGGCGTTATAAAGATCGGAAAACTGGGTCTGAAAGCCGAGGTGATATCCTTTGCCCCAGAGATTGGTCTCCTGTATGCTGCCGCTCACCCCGAATCTGGAATAGGTGCTGTAACCCACGCCGCCCACTATTGAGCCGGTGTTTCTTTCCTTCAGATTGATCTTGATATCCACTTCTTCCGGATTGGCCGTGGGCAGCAGTTCCGACTCCGCCTGCTCAAAAAAGCCCAGATTGTTCAGACGCCGCATGCTGCGGCTGAGCAGGCGCCCGTTGAAGGCGTCTCCGTCCACCAGGCGCATTTCGCGCATAATGACGTTATCCCTGGTATGGTTGTTCCCTTCTATGATGACGTTGCGCACGTGAACCTTCTGCCTCTTCTCGATGGAGTAGAGCACAAAGACGCCGGGATCGCCGCCGGCGTTGCTCTCCTTCCTGGTCTGGGGCAGAACCGAAGCGAAGGCGTAGCCGTATTCGGCATAATACTCGGTCAAGGCCTTTATGTCGTCCTGCAGCAGCGACAGGCTGAAATATTCGTTATCCCGCGCGGCCTCGTGCATGGCGGTGAGAGAGGCCAGGGTGGCGTCGCTGTCGATGAGCTCCCCGGCGAAGCCCACGCCACTCACCCGGTAGCGGGGGCCTTCCTCCACGGTGTAGGTGATGACTATGCCGTCTTCCTTATATTCCACCACGGGAGCGTGCACCAGCACGTCAATGAAGCCGTTGTTCATGTAAAAAGCCCCGATGGCGGAAACATCGCGTTCCAGAAGTTCCTCCTGCAGCACCCCGGAATTGGTGAAAACGGAAAACAGCCAGCGCTCGGAAAGGGCCATTTCGCCCTTGAGGGTGCGCTCGCTGAAACTTTCGGCTCCCTTTACCGCAATGGTCTCGATAAAGAGCCTGTTCCCTTCCGTCACGTCCATAATCAATCTGGTGGAAGCCCCTTCGTCCTCATCCTCCAGGCGGGAATTGACCGTAGCCAGATAATGGCCTTTTTTGCGGTATACCTCAATTATGGCCTGTATGTCCGTCTTCAGCACCCTTTCATTCAGCACGGCTCCGGGCTGGGTGCTCATGGCCACGCGCAGGTCCTCTTCATCCACAGCCTGGATGTTCTCAAAAACGATTCCGGAAATACGCGGTTTTTCCGTGACGTTGTAGATCAGGTTTATCCCTTCGTCGCTCTGTTCCAAATCCAGCACAATGTCGCTGAAATAGCCGAGCTCCCAAATGCGTTTCAGTTCGCGATCCAGCGCCTGGAAATCAATGGGGTCTCCCCGGCGGGTATTGATGCGCAAAAGAACCATATCCGGATTCAGCGATCTGGTGCCGCGCACCTCCACGCGGGAGATAACGGAATTCTTGCGGACTTCGCTGTTTATCTGGGCGGCCAGATCTTCCACGGCAAAGAGAAGGTTGCCCGCATCCCTTTGCGTCGCCTTCAGAGTGCGCACTCTCTCGGCGGGATCGGCCCAGACCAGGCGCCCGTCCAGCAGCAGGGAGCCCCCCGGACGGGTACAGGTTCCGTAAACAGCCACGTTCGCCCTGCTGCCGGCCAGCAGGGAGCGTACGGCGGCCGCGTCCGGAGCGGAAAGGTTTCCGCCCTCCAGCAGGCTTGAAACCTCTTCCGGCGGCATGACCACCAGGCCCTTGGCCAGCAGGCGTTGCACCATGAGCTGGTGCAGCTCGTTTTCCGGAACGCCGCCGGCGCCCTCTCCGACCACCCTGAAAGGCAGCACCATGATCATGTCTTCGTCCAGGGGAGTGGAAGCTCCGGCCGGAACGGACAGACCCAGGAGAAAGGACAGCAGAAAAAACGCCGCCCAAAAACGCGGACCGCCGCCGGGGGAAAATCTTTCACAGCCGCTCTTGAGTAAAAATGAATTTGCGCCGGACACAGGTTCCCTCTTTTCTTCTGCTAAAGCATTTTAACTTTAAGACGCTCACTTCGGCGCTTGACGGCGAAACGAGTTCCGCCCGCGCCTTCGTGGCGGGCTCCCGCTTGCGCGGCCGCCAGGGCATTTCGGCCAACGTCTCAAACGGCCGCTTAACGGCGGGCAAAGCCAGCCTCGCGGCTATTTATCCGAACTCCGCCAGCCCGCCCTGTTTCAGTTCCAGTATGCGCCCGGATCTGCGGGCCAGCTCCAGGTTGTGCGTCACAACAATCAGGGTCAGCCCCATATCCCGGTTCAGGCTCAACAGTAAATCCGCAATCTGCCGCCCGGTTTTTTCGTCCAGATTGCCGGTGGGCTCGTCGGCCAGGAGCACTTTGGGGTTTTGCAGAATCGCCCTGGCAATGGCGGCTCTTTGTCTTTCTCCGCCGGAAAGGGTAGTGACGGGGTGCTCCCCCCTTTCTTTCAAACCGACCATTTCCAGAATATCCTTCGCCCTCTTCAAGGCTTCTTTTCCGGGCGTCCCGCCTATAACAGCCTGCATGGCGACATTTTCCAGCGTATTGAATTCCGGCAGCAAATAGTGAAACTGAAAGATAAAGCCCAGATGCCGGTTGCGGAACTCGGCTTTTTCGTCCTCGCTCAAGCCGCTGAGAGGCTTTTCTTCAAACAGCGCTTCCCCACTGCTTGGGCTATCAAGGGTCCCCAAAATATGCAAGAGGGTGGATTTACCGGAACCGGAAGCTCCTATTATGGAAAGGTGTTCGCCGGCGGCGATTCCCAGGTTGAGATTATCCAGAATCAGCAGATCTTCCGCCGGGCCCTTGTACAATTTGCACAGATTTTTCAGGGTATAGATATTTTTGTTCATTCGGAGCGCAGGGCCTCGGCCGGAACCAGTCTGGCGGCCTGGCCGGCCGGATAGAGAGTGGCCAGATAGCAGATGAGCACCGCTCCAAGAGCAATTGACAGAAGATCCTGCCATTGCAGGAGTACCGGCACATAATTCATGGGATAGGCTCCTTCGGGCAATTTGATGAATTTATAGCGCCTGAGCAGAAAACAGAGCAGGTAGCCCGCGCCGAAACCAACGGCGGTGCCCAGCAGCCCGATGATCAACCCCTGCAGGCGAAAAATTTTACGGATGGATTCTTTCCGCGCGCCCATGGACATAAGCACCGCGATATCCCTGGTCTTTTCCATGACCAGCATAATCAGGCTGGCGACAATGGAAAAAGACGCCACCAGCACGATCAGGAACAGAACTATGCCCATAGCCAGCTTTTCCAGCCGAAGGGCGGCGAAGACGTTGATGTTGCTTTCCATCCAGGTGCGTATGGTGTAGCGCCCGCCCAGCAGGCGGTTCAGTTCTTCCGCCACGGAATCGGCCTTGAAGGGATCGGCTATGCTCAGCTCCAGGCCGCTTACCAGTTCATCGCGTATGCCCATGAGAGATCTGGCCGCTTCCAGGCTCACAAAGCCCAGAGAGGTGTCAAACTGGAGCATGCCGGTACTGAAGGTGCCGGCAATGACAAAGGGGGCCACCCTGGGGGCCACGCCCGCGGAACTGCGGCGCCCCGACGGCGCCAGCAGATTTACCCGCGATCCCAGGCCGACCCGCAGGGAGGAAGCCAGTTCCTGCCCTATGATAATGCCGTCGGGAGGGGCTTCGGCGGAAGAATCCTCCTCCCGGGCCTGCCGGGAAAGATTGCTCAGGCTGCCGCTGACCAGATTATTCAGCATGTTGATGGAAAGCGGGCCGCCGGCCGGATCTATGCCCCTGGTCATCAGGCCCTTGACTCCGCCGGGAGTGGAAATGGCAAGTTCGGTATAAAGAAAGGGAGTGACGTTCTCAACGCCGGGCACATTCAGGAGCAGAGAGCGGATCCTTTCGTAATCCCGCATGCCTTCGTGCGCATTGTACACCACAATCTGGGCGGTCGCGCCCATGATCTTTTCGCGCAGTTCTCTGGTGAAGCCGTTCATTATGCCCATGGCCACAATGAGAGAGGCCACGCCCAAGGCCACGCCCACCATGGAAAATATGGAAATGATCGAAATGAAGGTCTGCCGGCGTTTTGCCCGCAGGTAACGCAGGGCGATGAAAAGCTCGAATTTCATAGCGGTGGGGAAACCTTTTCTCAGCTTTCCGGTTTCAGGGTGGGAAAAAGGATGACCTCCCGGATGGAAGGCGCATCGGTAAGCAGCATGACCAGGCGATCCAGGCCTATGCCTTCGCCGGCGGCCGGGGGCATTCCGTATTCCAGGGCGCGCAGATAATCTTCGTCCATAAAATGGGCTTCCTCGTTGCCGGCTTCTTTTTCCGCCACCTGTTCCTCGAACCTGGCCCGCTGATCCGCGGGATCGTTAAGCTCGGAAAAAGCGTTGCCCATTTCCCGGCCGCAAATAAAGAACTCAAAGCGATCGGTCAGGGAGGGATCGGCCTCGTTGCGCCGGGAAAGGGGCGAAAGCTCCGCGGGGTAATGGCATATAAAATGCGGCTGAATGAGCTTGGGCTCCACATCCAGATCGAACAGCTTGGCCTGGAGTTTGCCAATCTTTTCACTATCCACCGCTTTTTCGCCCCGGGATTGAATATAGCGGCACAAGGCCTGCCGGTCGTTAAACATTTCCGGCCCGTGGCCGCCGATTTCCAGCAGAGAATCATAGAAATCCAGACGCTTCCAGAGATCCGGGCGCAGATCTATTTCCTGCCCGGAATAAGTTATCCGGGTGCTGCCGCATATTTTAAGAGCCAGGTCGGCAAAGAGCCTGGCGGTGAAATCCATCAAATCCTCAAAGGTGGCGTAGGCCCAGTAGAATTCGCACATGGTGAATTCCGGGTTGTGACGGGTGGAAATGCCCTCGTTGCGGAAGCTGCGGTTAAGCTCGAAAATCTTTTCAAATCCGCCCACCAGAAGACGTTTGAGATAGAGTTCCGGGGAGATGCGCAGATACAGGGTCATATCCAGGGCGTTATGGTGCGTTTCGAAAGGTTTGGCCGTGGCGCCGCCAGGAATGGGCTGAAGAATGGGCGTTTCCACCTCGCGGAATCCGGCTTCTTCCATAAGCCTGCGGAACTCGCGGATAATCCTGATACGTTTTTCGAATATTTCCTTTTTCTCCGGATTGACGATGATGTCCACATAGCGGCGGCGGTAACGCTGCTCCATGTCCTTGAGCCCGTGATATTTTTCGGGCAGGGGGCGTATGCTCTTGGTGAGCAGGGTGATTTCCGCGCATTTCAGGGTTAGTTCGCCGGTTTTTGTGCGGAAGAGCGAGCCGCGCACGCCTATGATGTCGCCCACGTCCAGGCGCTTGAAAAGTTTGAAAGATTTTTCGTCCGTCTCTTCTTTGTCCATATAGCATTGCAGACTTCCGGTGGAGTCAAGCAAATCAAAAAAGGCCACTTTGCCGAAAGAACGCAGGGTAAGCACGCGCCCGGCCAGAGAAAAAAGTTTCCCCTCCGCTTCCAGAGCCTCCAGTTCCGCGGCGTCCGCCCGGCCGTAAAGCCGCTCCATATCTAGGCTATGGGAATCCTTCACAAAGCCGTTGGCGTATACGCCGACTCCCTGGTCCAGGAGTTCGCAGATTTTAACCACCCGGCCTTTAATCACTTCATTCAGTTCATTCCGCCTTTCCAGGCCCTGGAGCAGGGGGACAAAAGCCGCGGCTCGCGGCGATTTGGTGGCCAGCTTGATTTTCGTTCCGCGGGAAGCGGCCGGTCCGGATTTGGAGGGATTGTTTCCCACTGTGAAGTTCCTTTTTAATGGGGGACGCCGGGCGATCTTACTTTAACATATTTAAGTATTTAATATTACGCCGAATCATTCTCTTCGTCAAGGCACTATCCCGTAAGCTTTTCAAATCGGAGAGAAGCATATATAAGCCGGGCATGGCTACAAGATCAACCTCATACTCCGCCGTGGAAGAGTACAGGGGCGCTTCCCTCCCTCCTCCGCTTTCCCGCGTGGATCTCCTTCCCTTGGAAGGGATTCTTTGTTCCTCACTGCGCGCTTTTTTTTCCTTCACCGCGCACAGTTATTATTTTCCGCGCAAGGAGGCACAAATTTGCGCCGAATATCTGCCCCGCGAGCGTAAGCTGCTCCTGCCCCTGCAGCAACAAGGCGGCGATTTTCTGGGATTTTTTGTAGCCGCCGGCGTCCAGGGCAGGGAGATCGCAAAGCTTCTGCCCTTTCTGCCGGCCGTGGCCGGGCTGTGCCTGGACAAGGCGGCCCTTTTCAGGCAAAGCCGCAGAGACGCGACAAGCGGGCTGTACAATCGTTCCGCTCTGTTTGAGGCTCTGGCCGAAGAACTGGAGCGCCTGCGCGGAATTTTCCCCCAGGCAGCGCGGGAAGGGGGCGGCCCCGGCAGGCCGGGCCGCGCGAAACGCTCCGGGCAGTTCGGCCTCCTGCTCCTGCGCCTGGACGGACTGGACAGGATAGCGCTTGAGCATGGATATTTGCGGGCCGAAGACCTGCTGCGCCTTCTGGGCCTGGAGCTGGAAAAATCGCGTCCGCGACAGGCCCTGGCCTCGCGCAGCGGCGAGGCCGAATTTGCCCTGCTTCTGCCCGAAGCCGGACCACGCCCGCTTGAGGCTCTCGCCCGGGATCTGGGCGCTAAGCTGGGAGAAGTCAGCGCCGTCAGCCCCCTGACCGGGTTGCGCCTCCGGGTCGCTCTCTCGGCGGGCTATGTGAGCTGCCCGCGCGATCTCCGGGGCCTGGAGAGGCGCGACGCGGGGGAGCAGGCCCGCCACCTGCTGCAAAGGGCCTCCCTGGCCGCGCTCGCGGCCGCTGAAAACAGGCCGGCCGGCCCGGAATCCGGCCCTCCTCCGCTCATGGCCTATGCCGATATACTGCGGGAAGGAGGGAGGGTGCTGGAGAAGCGCCCGCTCTCGCGTCTCCTGGTCAGCCTCGGAAGTTCCGCCGGTGCCAGGGCCGGGCAGATCTTCACGCTCTGGGAGCCGGGCGGAGAGGGGAAAGAGTCCGGCCCGCGCTATAAGGGGGATGTATTTCTGGTGGAAGCCGGGACAAACGAATCCCTGGCGGAAGTGTTGCGGATTGACGACCCCCTTTTCCCGCCCGAGGCCGGGGATCGCCTGCGTTCCGGCCCTCCCGGCCTGAATTACCCGACAGTCTTCTACCCCGACGACCAAAAAGCCGGGAGCAATGCTTCTTCAGCTCTCCCGGAGGGATCCGGGCCGGCGCCCCTGGCGGATTTTCTACCCCGCTGGGTTCTGGCGCGGGAAAAATACGCGGAGTTCTCCCTGGTGCTGGGCCGTTTTACCCAAACTCAACCCTCTTCCTCAGAAAATTGGGAAAAGCTCATGGAGAGCGCGGCGGAGAGATGCCGGAAATTTTTCGGCCCCGAACTGCTTTTGGGGCGCTATGCCTTTAATTCTTTGATTTTTTTCCTGCCGGAAGCGGATACGCGGACTCTGCTCCAGCAACTGCGCGGCTTATCCGGGGATATTGCCCTTGACTCCGGGCTGGATTCCGCCTTTGGGCTGGCCGCTCATCCCTTTCTGGATTTCCGCAAGGCCGAGGCCCTGGACAACGTCAACAAGGCCCTGGATTACGCCCTGCTCCTGCCTCCTCCCCATATAGGAGAGCTGGACTCTCTGGCTCTGAACATAAACGCGGACAGATTGCACAGCCTGGGAGACTTCACCGAGGCTATGGCCGAGTACAGGCGCGCCTTGCTCTGCGACCCGGACAACATTCTGGCCTGGAATTCCCTGGGCGTGATTCTGGCCGATCTGGGGCGGCACGGCGAAGCCCTCCGGAGCCTGGAAGAGGCCTTGCGCCGCGATCCCACGGATGTGAACACCCTGTATAACCTGGGCAACCTCCAGCAGAACCGCCGCGCCTTTGCCGAGGCCAGGAATTTTTACCTCCGCTGTCTGGATCTGGCGCGGGCCGATCCCGGCGAGGCGGCTTCTTCGGACGATTCCGGGGAAATCAGAGTTTTTGCCTGTTACCGCCTGGGGCAGATTGCCGAGGAAGAAGAAGACTTCGCCGCGGCGGAAAAATATTACCGCCTGGCCTCCGGCTTGCCCGGAGGCGCCGTGCTGACCAGACGCGGCCTGGCCCGCCTGGCCATAAAAAAAGGAAAGCCGCAGGAAGCGCGTGAAGAACTGCATGCGGCCCTGTTGCTCGATCCGCGCGACGCCGTCTCTCTGCAGCTCCTGGCCGGGCTTTATCTGGACGCCGGAGAGGATCCGGCCGTGGCTGAAAGCCTGGCCCGGCAGAGCGTATCCCTGCGCCCGGATTTGCGCCCGGCCTGGCTGGAGCTGGCGCGGGCTCTGGAAGCTTGCGGCAAAAAAAACGCGGCCCGCGAAGCCCTGATCCGGGCCGGAGAATTGTAACCCCGCCAAGGAACCCGTTTATGCGCAACGCCACGCGCGTCTTCCGCCTGGGAGGCAGAGCGGAACAATGGCCGCTGCTGGAGGATCTGCTCCGCTCCCAGGGCTATGTTTTCACGGAGCTTCCCTTTTACAGCGGGGCCAGGCTCCTCACCCGCGAGCCTCTGCCCCTGGGAGCCAGTCTGGCGGCGCGCTTCGGCCTCATCTACATCCAGGACGCCTCTTCCATGCTCCCCGCCCTGGCTCTGGCCCGGAAACTCTCCGAGCCTGAAAAAACGCGGCCGGGCGCGGAGCCCTCAACCTCCTTTCCGCCGGCGCGCGGGGCAACGGTACTGGATCTCTGCGCCAGTCCAGGAGGCAAAAGCGCGCTGCTGGCCAGGCTCCTGGGAGACAACTCCCTGATCCTTAGCAACGAGCCTTCTCCCGGGCGCCTGGCCACGCTGCGCCGGAATCTGGAACTGTTGAACATTTTCAACGCCGCCACTCTGGGGCTTGACGGAAAGGGCATCTCCCCGCCCGCCGGCTTCGCGGGTTTCGACGCCATACTCCTGGATCCGCCCTGCAGCGGCTGGGGCACGGCGGAAAAACACCCACGCGTGCTCTCTCTCTGGCGGGGAGACAAGGTGAAGCCCCTGATCGGCCTGCAAAGGATGCTCCTGCGGACGGCCTTCCGCCTCCTCCAGCCGGGGGGGGTGCTCAGTTACTCCACCTGCACCGTAAATATCCTGGAAAACGAGGAACAGATCCGCTGGGCGCTGGCGGAGCTTTCTTCCGAAGCCGGAGGCTTCTTTCCGGAATTGCTCCCCCTGGAGCCCTTTCCCGGATTCTGTCTTGAGCCTGTCCCGGACTCCTTTCCGGATTGCGCCGGCACTCTGCGCATAGCCCGGCGCAGCGGTCTGGCCCAGGGTTTTTACCTTGCCCTGCTGCGCAAGGCCCCGACAGAGAACCCGGCCCGCCGTCCATCCCCTTCGTCTTCCTCCCCTCCCGGCGCCTCCGGGGAACTCCCGCTCCGGAGCATTGCCTCGCCTCTGCTGGAGCCAGGCCTGCTGCCGCCGGGGAGCCTCGTTTTCCGGCAATCCGGGCGGCGGGCCGGAGAGAGAGCCGGGCTGTATTTCCAGCACGCTCTTGGCGGAGAACTCTTTCCGGAATCCTTTCCCCGGAGGGATTTTCTCCTGGGCAGAGGCGGGGGGGAAGATCCGGCCTCTTTTCAGCCCGACCCTGGACTGCATGGCCTTATGCCCGGCCCGGAGGAAGCCCGGAAGCGGGGAGCGGAACTTTTGCAGGCGGAAGAGCCGGCTCCGATCCTGGCCCTGTGTTCCGGGCAGAGCCTGCGCCTGGAAACGAAGGGACGGGAAGTAGGGCTTTACTACAAGGATCTGCCGCTCCGCCGCCTGAAAAGCAGGGGGGGCAGAGTTCTCCTGTGAGGGAAAGGCCGCTATTGGGCGAAATTTCTTTCGACAATAACCCAAAGTATCATATCCGGCTCGGAGAACTGAGAGGATACAGCCGCTTCAAATTCGCCGTGCCTGAAAAAACGGACTTCTTTGAACATCGCTGTGATATACGGCCTGAGAGCGTTGGCGAATGAATCTCCAAATACCCAGGCGGTCTTGTCGCTGACCGCGCGCTCGTTCACGAACAGGCCGTCTTCCTCACGCATGTCCGGCAGGACGCGCCAATGCAGTGTGAAGCCGTCGCCCGTGGACAGGGGGAAATTTTTATAGCCGCCTATGTTTACCAAATCGCCTCTGTGCTCCGGGGCTTCGGCAAAGAAAAAGGGCGGCAGGGACGGAAGCCCGGCCGGTTCTCTGAAACCTTCGAAGGCTTCACAGGCTCCGCGGGCATTCCAATGGGTATCGGTCCTGTAGTAAAGGAGAGCGGTGTTTTTTGCCTTGATAAGTTTAAGCGTCGGGTCATAAACCTTGACTCCCGCGTTGCTCAAACTGTCCAGAAGAGGAAAAATATAGCGCCGCCGCGCCGGGATCACGAACGGCGGCAGATATTCAGGATAGATGCTGGATTTATTCGGTCCTATGAATATGAAAAATTCCGCTCCGCACTTTGCGGCCGCATCACGAATCTTTCCATACTCTTCAGTCTGCCGTTTCAGATCGTCGGCTGAAAGCGCCGCCATACCCTGGAGTTTATCCACGCAACGCGAGTAGCTGTTGCCGAGAAACAGCCAGTTGTTTGTCCCCCTGTAACACTTGTCCATATCAATGTCGCCGCCGTTGGCTTCATGCAGCGTCGCCGATATTTCCAACAGACAGGCGCGCAAAGGGAAACGATCCGCGAAAAAAGCGTCGATCCCCCGGAAAAACTTTTTAACAACCTGCCTTCCCGGAAAAACCTAACAATGAATTGGGAAAATAGTAATAAAACCAGTAAAGTGGTGTAATCGAGGGTTGACTTTTCATCGTTATGTGATAGTGAAAACATAACGATGGAGGTGTCTTGTGGCGATTATCTACCAGTTGGACAAAAGGATCGGCATCACTTACGCCTATGAATCTACGGCCGTTTGGGACAAAGAAAAAAAGCAGTCTCGGGCCAGACGCACTTTGATTGGCAAGCTTGATGCCGAGCCAGGCATCAAAGAAATGCAGATGACCAAGTCCGGACAGGGAAAAGGCGGAATCGGCCACAACCGCAACCGAGTTGGCGATGATGATCTTTTTATTGAGTCCCAGAAGAAAGCGGTACATCCCGAACGAGAACAGTTTCCTGTCCGGCCCGCGCGCGGAAAGGGCGTCTTTTACCTGGGCATAGCGGACTACAGGCCCCGCGACCAGATGGGGGAACATGCAAAAATAGGTGAGAAAGTCGAGCGCCGTCTTTGCCGGCTGAATCTGGCGGCGGTGGACATCTATAATATAGCTGACGGCGTGGAAGGTGAAAAAGCTGATTCCGAGGGGCAGAGACGCCCTTTTTTCCACCAGGGCGGGCAGGATGAAAGAAAGCATCCAATACGCGTACTTGAACCCGATCAGAACGGCCAAATTGACGATCACAAAAAGCGCCGCGCAAAGACGCGGCTTCCCGCTTCCGGGCAGACAGCGCCCAGCGGCATAGTTGAAGGCGCCGAGGGCAAGCAGCAGAAAGACGTTGGCCGCCTCGCCCCAGGTGTAAAAAAGCAGGCTGACGAAAAGCACGGCGCTGTTGCGCAAGACCGCGGACTTGACGAACCTGGCGGAGGAGTCGATACACAGAAAAACGGGCAGAATCAGAAAAATAAAGGGCAGCGAGGCAAAAACCATATGCTTCCCGGCGGTTGTGGTGTCAATCGCGTATCCGTGCTAGCCTGCCCCAGGCCGGCCATGCGGCAAACGCAAAAGAGGCCCTGTTTCCAAAAAGAAAACAGGGCCGATAAAATATCGCGCGCTGTTCCCGCTGAAGGAGAAGAACGCGCTCTATGACAGAGTTAAGAGAGAGAGCAAGAATCGGGCCAAAATCCTTAAATTCAGCATAATTCTTTTGCTCCCATGCTTTCAACCGACGATAAAAGAGTCCGCCGCGCCAATGATAGCCTTCTTCATGAGCCCTACCACAGATGTAGGGCCTTTTCAAGCTTGACACCCGGCATTTACCCGGTTATCTGCAAGACAGAACAACCCGGAGACAGGGGAGCCCAAAAGCCCGCCCGGGTCAGCCAACAGGCGGCCAGGCCGCCGCATACGTCTGTGGAGGACACAACATGGCTTACAGTGTACAGGTTGATGCCGATAAATGTACCGGCGACGGCGAATGCGTGGATATCTGCCCGGTGAGCGTATATGAACTGCAGGAAGGCAAATCCCTGCCTGTGAACGCCGATGAATGCCTCGGCTGCGAATCCTGCGTGGAGGTGTGCCCCACGGGGGCCATTACCGTGGAAGAAGCGTAAGCGGGGCGCAATTTCCACACGCTCAGAAAAGATATGACAAAAAAAGCTGGTTACAGCGGATAAAGCTGTGACCAGCTTCTTTTGGGCATGCTTGCCGAAAGCGGCTTTTGCCGCTATTGCATGTTCAGCCTCTGGAGCACATAGCTTCTGCCCACTTGCAGATGCTTTTTCAGACTGTCGGAGGCGAGATCAAAGTCCCCGCCGTAGATGCTGTCGTAGAGGGTGACATGCTGGTGGATGATGTCTTCCACCGTGGTATGCCGCTCGATAAGCACAAAGAGAGTCTGCGTCTTTGCGGACAGGAATTGCCAGGTATCGTAAAGAGCGGAGTTGTCCGCGCATTCGCACAGGGCTCCGTGGAATTCGTAATCAGCCCTGTTGAGCGCCAGAGAGTCTCCCTCGCTATGGGCTTCCATTATGGATACAAAGCCCCGCAGGCGCGAGAGGGCATGGGCGAGGTTGTCCTTTTTCTGCATAAGCAGCTTCAGGGCGTGAACTTCCAGCAATTCGCGGATCATGAACAAATCCACGATCTCTTTCCGGCTGAAGGAGCTGACAAAAGCGCCTTTATAGGGGAGAACCGTCACCAGCCCCGCCTGCTCCAGATTGCTGAGAGCCTCGCGGATGGGAAGGCGGCTGATGCCCATAGTCTGCGAGAGTTCCTGCTCTATCAGCCTTGTCCCCGGAGGAAGCTTGCCGAAAAGAATGGCGTTTCGAAGCTGCGTTAAAGCTTTCGCTTTCAGGGTAACCCTTTTTTCTCTTTTCAGATGCTGCGATGCGGGACTGATTATTTTCATTATTTGTTTCAACCGTATGCGTACGCATGACTTATAAATCTTATCAAGCCGCTTTGCAAACGGAAATGTTCGCTCCGGCAATATCCCCGTTTATCCGGCGCGCCGTGAAACCCGGCCCTTCGGGAGCGGGGATGCACGGCGCGCCCGGCTGCAATTTCCGGGCGTCAATCCAGAGGATCTTCCTGTATTATGCGCAGCACGGCGGCGTAAATATCCCTGCCGGAGTAATTGCAGCGAAATTCGCACTCTTTCAGATGCAAATAAAAGGTCTGCCTCTGTATGCCGCGTAAAATGGAAAAGCGCTGGCGCAGCAATTCGCGGAGGCGGAGAATTTTGCGGTAGCGCGTGGTAGGGGAGAATCCCCCGCTCTCTGTCTTTTCCGGCCGGAAGAATCCCATATAGCCGAACTCTCCGAGGCAGTTGTGCCGGATCCAGCCGTCCGCGGCCAGCATTTCGGGCAAGCTGCCGCCGGAAAGTATCTGCGCGTGCAGCCGGCTGCTGTCGCTGGAGATAATGACGGCGAAAGACGTAGCGGCGTCCTGCTCCTCCTTCGGGTCGTAACCTCTGTCGCACTGGCGCATCTGCACGCAATATAATTCGTAATCGGCGCTTTTCGAAAGGTATCCGGCCTCGCAGAAAACGGCGATGCGCTTACGGATGCCGGTCAGGTATCTGTTTACCGTGTTCCTGTTGAGCTTGAGGGCCCGGGCAATGCCGGAGGAAGTCTCTCCTTCCGCGAACAGTTTGATCAGATCCCGGACAGTTCCTTCGGAAATGTGCGATCGGCGCGCATATCTGTTTTTCGACGTCATTACGCCCTCCCGGGGCCAGCCCCGATCCGGCCGCGCCTTCGGAAAGCCGCCGCCCTCTCCCTTGCCTCCGGCGCGGGGCGGGCTCGCCGGAGGCAGGGATTCGCTCTGGAGCAATCGACGCTCAAATAGCGGCTTAACAACGGGCAAAGCCCGCCTTGCGGCTATTTGGCGTCGGTTATGAATTTTTCCCAGTAGAGATCGTAAAGCGCCTTGGCCTCGCCCACTCCGTTCAGCATAACGGCGTTCCTGAGGTCATCCGCCGTGGGGTTGAGCAGACGGCTTTCCCGCATCTTCTTGTCCATAAGCTCCAGGGTGCCCAGGTTGGGACTGGAATAGCGGTATTCCTCCACGCTGCGCAGGGCCATTTCCGGGCGCAGCATAAAATTGATGAAGGCGTAGGCGTTATCCACGTTGTCCGCTCCCGAGGGTATGACAAAACTGTCCATCCAGAGGGGCACTCCTTCCTTGGGATATATATAGACGAGATCGCTGTTTTCATCCATAGCCACCTGCGCGTCTCCGTTCCAGATGCCGCCGATGACGGAGTGGTTGTTGACCATGACGTTTTTGGCCGCCGTAACGTCAAAGACGTTCTTGGGGTCGCGCAGCTTGAGCAGAAATTCGTAAGCGGCCCTGATCTCGGATTCCTTGGTGCTGTTGAGGCTCGCGCCGGTGGCCAGAAGGGCTATGCCCATAGTCATGCGGGGATCGTCGTAAAGCATGATCTTGCCCTTGAACTCCGGGCGGAGCAGATCATTCCAGCTTGTCACGGCGTTTTTGACCAGGGCCGAGTTGAAGATGAGCCCGTAGTTGCCCCACATGTAGGGGATGCTGTACCGGTTGTCCGGGTCGAACTCCTGATTCAGAAGCTTGGGGTCCACGTTCTTCAGGTTGGGAATGCGTTTTTTATCGATCTTCAGGGCCAGCCCTTCCTTGATCATCTGCGGGATGAAATAGGTGCTGGGACAGACCAGATCGTAACCCCGTCCTTTCTGAATCAGGAGCTTGTCGTGCATGCTCTCGTTGGATTCATAGGTGGTGTAAACCACTTCAATGCCGGTTTCCTTGGTGAAGGCCTCCAGCACGTCGTCCGGTATATACTCGGACCAGTTGTAAATAATCACTTTTCCGGCCGCCAGGGCGGGGACGGAAGGAGGGAGGAACAGGGCGGTCAAAAGCAGGACGGTAAGCAGGGACAAGGCGCGTTTCACGTGTTTTCTCCTTTTTTGGGGTATAAGCAAAGGGCCGTTCAGGGCTTTTTCGCCTTTTTACGCGGGTGGGCCAGGAACTGCGCCAGCAGTATCAGAAGCAGAGTCATGAGGAACATGATTGTGCTCAGGGCGTTTATGCTCGGCTGGGAACGCAGAACCAGGGAATACATTTCCAGGGGCAGCACCTCAAAGCCGGGGCCGCAGAGGAAGACGCTGAGAATCACGTCGTCCATGGAAAGGGTGAAGCTCAGAAGCCAGCCCGCGGCAATGCCCGGCATGGTCAGGGGCAACAGCACATGCAGGAAGGATTTGGCTTCGGAAGCCCCCAGGTCCCGCGCCGCCTCGATGAGATTTTCGTCAAAGGAGTCCAGGCGGGCGAGCACGGTCACGGTCACAAAGGGCATGGCCATAGTGACGTGCCCCAGAAGCAGGCTCACAAAACCCAGGGGAATGTTCACCGAGACAAAGAGAATGAGCAGGGATATGCCCATGACTATGTCCGGCGAGATGGTGAGCAGGTAAATGCTCCCCTGCAAGGCGCGTTTACCGGTGAAATGGTAGCGGTGTATGCACAGGGCGGCCAGGGTTCCCAGAAAAGTGGCGAGGCAGGCCACGCACAGGGCCAGAAACAGGGAGTTCAGGGCCGAGTCGATGAGAGGCTGGTTGGAGAACAGGGATTCGTACCATTGCCAGGTGAATCCCCGCCAGTCTTTGCTCAGGCGGGCCTTGTTGAAGGAATAGACTATGACCACCACTATGGGCGCGTACAAAAAGGCGTAGATCAGCCAAAGATAGACATAGGGGGTTTTCTTCATGCCCGTCCTCAGCCGCGCTCCACTCGCGCCGGCGCGGTCTGTCCTCCGGGGGCGGAAAGGGCGGCGGCCCCTCCCTCTCTCTCGTTCCTGCCGGCCAGACGGTAAAAGACGGCCATGAGAAGGAGAAGCAGGGTGAGTACCGTGCTGGCCGCCGCCCCCACGGGCCAGTTGGCTCCCTTGCTGAAATTGTACTGGATGAAAGAGCCCAGCAGGCGGTAGTTGATGCCCCCCAGAATTTCCGGCACATAGAAGAGGCTGAGAGAAGGCAGAAAGACCAGGATGCTTCCGGCCGCGATGCCGGGCAGGGTCAGGGGCAGGGTGACATGCAGAAAAGAGCGCACGGGGCCGGCGCCCAGATCTTTGGCCGCTTCCAGCAGCCGCAGATTCAGCTTCTCAATGGAGGCGTACAGAGGCAGGATCATAAACGGCAGCAAGGTGTAGGTCAGGCCCATGAAGACGGAGAAATTGGTGTACATGAGAGAAAAATTGCCTTCCACAAGGCCCAGCCGGTTGAACAAGGTATTCAGCACTCCGTTGTTCTGCAGAATGGTGAAAATGGCGTAGGTGCGCACCAGGGAATTGGTCCAGAAGGGGATAATCACCAGCAGAAAAAGCCAGGGGCGCACGCGCCGGTTGGAACGGGCCAGGAGGTAGGCGAAGGGGTAGCCCAGAATGAGGCAGGTCAGGGTGCTGACGCAGGCCAGAGCCAGGGATTTCAGCAATATTCTGATAAAAGCCGGGGCAAAAAGGCGCAGGTAGTTGTCCAGGGTCAGCACCGGGATGAAAAAGGAGGTATCCGTCCTATCCAGGAAAGATACCAGAAAGAGGGCCATGTTGGGCAGAAGGGCGAACACGCCCAGCCATATGCATACCGTGGTTATGCTGAAAAAGCGGAAGCCCTTATTCTGCAGCATGGTCCAGCACCACTTCCCAGCCGGCCACCCAGCTCACGCTCACCCGCTCGCCGGCGTTGTAGCTGATATCGGCATCATCCTCGTTGAAAAATTCGGCGGACTGGATTTTTGTGCCGTTGTCCAGGGTAATGGAGACGTCAACCGTGGCTCCCTTGTACACGCTTTCGTTGATCCTCCCCTGAAGGAAGCGGCTGGGCGCGCTTACCTCGTGAGCATGGTAGATCTTGATGTCTTCCGGGCGGAGCAGCACCCTCACTTTTTCTCCCCTGGCGAATTCACGCCGGGTGCGCAGGGGGAAGACCACGCCCTCCACCTCCGCAAGGTAGGAGTTATTTTCCTGCACCTCCAGAATGACACCTTCCAGGATATTTATTTCACCCACAAAACGGGCCACAAAAAGGCTTTCCGGTTCTTCGTAGATCTCCTTGGGCGTGCCGATCTGCTCGATATAGCCTTCGTTCATCACCACCACCCGGTCGGACATGGCAAAGGCTTCTTCCTGGTCATGCGTGACAAAGACAAAGGTTATTCCAAGCTGGCGCTGCAAGTGCTTTATCTCAAACTGCATCTGTTTGCGCAGTTTGAAGTCCAGGGCGCTGAAAGGCTCGTCCAGAAGCAGAACCAGGGGATTGTTGATTACGGCCCTGGCTATGGCCACGCGCTGCTGCTGGCCGCCGGAAAGCTGGGCCGGCCTGCGGTCGGCCAGGTTTTCCAGGTGCACCATATGCAGAGCTTCCCGTACGCGCCGGTTTATTTCGTCTTTGGGCCTCTTCTGCATGCGCAGGCCGAAAGCCACGTTTTCCCGTACCGTCATGTGCGGAAACAGGGCATAGTTCTGAAATACCGTGTTCAGTTTGCGTTTTTCCGGCACAATGTCGTTGATCACCTGCCCGTTGAGAAGCAGCTCGCCCCTGGTGGGCGTCTCAAAACCGGAAAACAGGCGCAGGATGGTGGTCTTGCCGCAACCGGATGGGCCAAGCAAAGTCAGAAATTCGCCGTTGGCCACATGCAGATTCACGTCGTGCAGGGCTATGGTGGAACCATAGTTTTTGCTGACGCCGCGCATTTCCAAGATTGGTCCGCCCCTGCTTTCCACCTGTTTCTCCCCCGGCGCTGTCCCGGCGGGGTTCAGCCGCTCCAGCCCCATGCATTTTAAGGCCTCTCTGCCACTTTTTATAGCTTGTAACAAGTATTTTTTTTACTCCTTCCAGAGGCCGCCGCGGGAAGTCCGCACTTCGGGTTCCGCTCGCGCTCCGGCCCACTCCACCGTAATCTGCCCGCAAGCGGCCGTGTCCAGCAGGGGAATGCCCAGCTCGCGCAGGGCGGCGCGCACCTGGAGAGAAGGAAAATTCCAGGGATTGGCGTAGCCGGCGCTGGCCAGAACAAGGCGCGGCCGCGCAGCCAGGTAAAAGTCCGGTAAAAGGGCGCCGGCGGAACCGTGATGCGGAGCCAGGACTATATCCGCCCTCATATCCCCGCCGCCGGAGGAACGCAGGCGGCGCAGGACGCTCCGCTGCCCGCTTTTTTCCACATCCCCGCAAAGCAGCGCCAGCCCCCTTCCCCTCCAGACCAGCCGGATGACCAGAGAAGAATTGTTGCCGCCGCCGGAGGTAATCCCCTCCGCCGGGTGCAGAAACTCCAGCCAGAGATCCTCTTCCAGAAACAGGCGATCCCCGGCCTTGAAGACTTCGCGCCGCAGTCCCCTTTCCTTGAGCAGAGCCAGAATTTCGCGCGAAAAGCTCCTGTCCGGGATCTGCCCGTTGTCGCCGTAATAAGTGACCGGGATATGGCGCAGAAGAAAAAGCAGCCCCCTGGCGTGGTCCACGTCCAGGTGCGAGGCCAGCATGTAATCCAGAGACGGAAAGCGGTTGTCGGCGAGCGTGGCCGCTACTATCCGGCGGCCGGGATCAAAGCGGGGGGAATTGCTCCCTCCGCCGTCCAGAAGCAGGCGTTTGCCGCCCTTCCACTCCAAAAGAACGGCCTGCCCCTGCCCCACATCCAGCAGGCGCAGGCGTAGCGCGTCCCGCGCGGCGTCGTACTGCTGCCAGAGGCAGGGAGCGGCGAGCAGGAGGAGAGCGCAGAAAAATTTGAGAAGCGGGCCGCCTCCGAAGGAGGCGCCTTGTCCTCTCCGGACGTACAGCGACGGAAGCAGCGCCAGAATGAACCAGTAGGCCATAATGCTCAGCCAGTGCGGCCGGGGCGGGCAGAATACCGGCAGAAGCCCGCTTTCATCCAGCAGGCGCAGAATCCGGAGCAGCAGGTCGCAGGGGAGGGAAGCCAGATAAAAGAGAAGCCCGGCCGCGCCCTCCAGGTGCAGGCCGGCGGCCAGCAGGCCCAGAAAAGAGGCGGGCATGACCAGCAGCCCCAATACCGGCAGCCAGAGCAGGTTAAGAGGCAGGGCCAGACCGAGCTGGCCGAAAGCTCTGGCAAGCAGAGGGGCCAGGGCCGTCTGGATGGCGAGGCTGCTCAGGAAGACGAGCAGAAGGGCCCGCAGTCCCTTCAGGACAAGGTTTACGGGAAATTTCCTCCCTGAGGAGGCGCGCCGGCGGCTCCGGCCCGCTCTGTAAAGGGGAGAGCACAGAACAAGGGCGGCAATGCACAAGGCCGAAAGCTGCAGGCTCAGATCGAAGAGCGCCGCGGGATCAAGCAGCACTATCAGGGCCACGGCCAGGATCAGGGCGTCACCCGGAGCGTGGGGGCGCCCGCGGCACAGGAACAGACCTATGAAAGCCAGCATCAGAAAAGCGCGCAGGAGGGAAGGCGGAGCCGAGCCCAGCCAGAGATAGGCCAGAGCGGGCGCGAACCCGGCCAGGACGCAACCCTTCTGACGGGGCAGGCGGAGGGCCAGACCGGGAAACAGCCTGTAGAGCAGGAGCGCGGCCAGAGAACCCAGGCCGGCGGCATAGCCCAGATGCAGCCCCGAGAGGGCCAGACTGTGCGCCAGAGTGGAGCGGGCAAAGAGCTCGGCGTCGCCGCCGTCCAGAAGGTATTGATCCCCGAAAAGCAGGGCCGGAATCAATTCCGCCCCGTTGCGGAGCCGGTCCCCGTCCTGAGGCAGGGCTTCCAGAACGCCCAGGCGCAATTCCTCCCGCCAGAGAGCCGCCGTGTGCCGGAGACGCGCCGGGAGGCTTTCCGCTTCGCGCCCCAGAAAGAGCGGCCAGGGTTTGTCGCCTTCAGCCCAGGCGCGCAGGCCTGCCCCCCGGTCGGCCCAGTAGCTTTCAATTTCCGGCAGGCCGGGATTATGCGGGCCGCGGATTTCGCGCAGGCGCAGGACAAGCTCCAGCCTGTCCCCCGGCGCCGGTCTGCGCTCCCTCCAGACTCCATCCGGAAGATTCTCCTCTCCGGCGGCAGCCGCTTTTGCCCCCGCCTCCCTCCGGGGGGCCTCTCCCCGGCGGAAAGGAAGATCCGGCGGCGGCGGCTTTCTGCCCTCTGGAGTCACGGGTTCATGCCAGGTAAAGAGAATTTTGCCCGGAACAAGCCCGGGAAATGCCGCCGGCTCCGGGAGAAATCGCGCCCGCTCCAGAATGATCCGCAGATTGCGATCCCGCCTGCCCTGCACGCTTTGTACCGTGGCCCGCAGGCGCAGTCCCTGCCGAAAGGGATCGGCTTCCGCTCCGCTCCCGCGCGGCGGGGCCAGGTCAGGGTCAAAGGCTTTGCGCAGCTCTTCCGGGAATTCCGGAAGGGAAGGGGCGCGCAGTTCCGCATAGAGAGCGCCGCCGCCAAAGGCCAAGCCCGCCGCGGCCAGAAAAAGCCCGCGCAGGAGCCACCCCCGCAGGCCGCGTATGCGCTCCTCCTGATGCAGAAGCAGAAGCAGGAAGGCCAGCAGCCCGGGTTGGAAAAAACGGGACGCGCACACTCCGGCCAGAGCGGCGAGCAGAAGTATCTGCCGCAGCAAAAGGCGGGAGCAGGGGTTGTTCTCGGCGGACATATCCGCCACCTGTACCGCTGTTCCCGCCGCAAGGCAAATTTCGCCGGCGGGAAGGCGGGCTTGCGACGGCCGTCACCTTTTGGCGCCTATTCGTGACAATGTTGTTCATCCGCTGGATATTACATAATATCCGCTATGGAAAATTTTTCGGATCCGGCTCTTCTGGCCTGCATTCTGCTTACCCTCAGGGTGGCCGGGATAGCCACGCTCGTCTCCGCCTGCCTGGGCCTGGGTCTGGCCTGGGGCATGACGCGCGGCCTTGCGCCGGCCAGGCGGCCAAGGGGCAGAAGCGTTGTGGACGCGCTCTGCGCCCTGCCTCTGGTTCTGCCTCCCACGGTAATCGGCTATTGCCTGATCCTGCTTGTGGGGAGAAAGGGCTTGATCGGCCCACTGCTGCAGGAACTTGGCATTTCCCTGATTTTTTCCTGGAAGGGGGCGGTGGTGGCGGCCACGGTCGTGATTTTTCCCCTGACCTACCGCGCTTCCAGAGCCGCCCTGGAATCCGTGGATCACAACCTGGAAAACGCCGCCCGTACTCTGGGGGCCTCGGAGTGGGAGGTTTTTTACAAGGTTTCCATGCCTCTGGCCTGGAGGAGCATAGCGGCCGGAGTCAGCCTGGCCTTTGCCAGAGGCATGGGCGAATTCGGCGCCACCCTGATGATCGCGGGGAATATTCCGGGCCGGACGCAGACCCTTTCGCTGGCCATTTACGCCACTTTCCAGGCTGGAGACGACTCCAGGGCCCTGGCCCTGGTTCTGCTTACCTCCGTTTTGTGCGCCTCGCTCCTGGTGCTGGCGGAAAGCCTGACCAGCCGGCGTTTTTCCCAGGGAGCACGCCTGTGATCGACATACGCTTCCGCCACGCCTTTCCGGCGCGCCTGGGCGGCTTTCAGCTACGCGTCGCCCTCTCCGCTCCTCAGCGCCGCCTGGCTTTTTTCGGAGCTTCCGGTTCGGGCAAGACCCTTACCCTGCAAGCCGTGGCCGGACTTTTCCTGCCCCAGGAAGGCTTCATCCGCGTGGGCGGACGCGTGCTTTACGACAGCGAACGCGGATTCTGCCTGCCCGCCCGCAAGCGTAACCTGGGCTATCTTTTTCAGGATTACGCCATCTTCCCCCATCTTACCGTGCGCCAGAACATAGAATTTTCCCTGAAGACCCGCTGGCAGACCCGCAAGGGCATAAAAACCGGCGAAAGGACGGATGAGCTGCTGCGGGGCTTTGAACTGGAGCAACTGGCCGGACGCTACCCGGCGCACATCTCCGGCGGGCAGAAGCAGCGCGTGGCCCTGGCCAGGGCCTTGGCCGGACAGCCGGAACTGCTGCTCCTGGATGAGCCCTTCTCGGCCCTGGACCCGCTGCTGCGGGACAGAGTGCGCGCCCAGTGCGGACAACTGCTGGCCCGTTTCAATATCCCCACCATCATCATCACCCACGATCCGGAAGATGTGCTGGCTTTTGCCGACGCCGTCTCCTTCTACCAGAACGGCGTCAACAGCGCCTGCTACAATCTGGATGAACTGGAGGACGCCGGGAAAAACGCCGGAGATGTCCCGGGGGAGCTTTTGCGCACCCTGACCGGCGCCGGGGAAAATGATTTCCCCCGTACCCTCAACAGCGCGGCGACATGGTGAGGCTGGAATTTACGGAAAACCGCTCCGCCGGCGGAAGCCTGACTGTCTTCAGCTTGGGGCCCTGTATTCTCCGGAAGCCTTTCCGGGGCCGGCTCTTCCGCGCCAGCGGAGGCGCACGCGGGCGCGCGGGCGGGGAGCTGAGGCAGCGCCCGCGCCGCTTTCTTTTTTCCTGCTCGACATGCGGCTGAATTCCGAAGAGTAGATGTTCAGCATGGCCAGCACAAAACCCAGAATAAGCGGGCCGTAAATGATGCCCAGAGGGCCGAAGGCCTTGATGCCGCCGAAAATCGACATGAACATGAAAAGAATGGAGACCTTGGAGTTGCCGCGCAGAATCAGGGGGCGCAGGACGCTGTCGATGGAGGTGACCAGAAAACCGCACCAGATCGCCAGAAAGACAGCCGCGCTTATTCTGTCGGACAAGGCCAGATAGGCGACCGCGGGAATCCAGACCAGGCCGGTGCCCAGCACCGGCACCAACGCGGCCGCGGCCATGACCGAACCCCAGAACAGCGGCTGAATGCCCACCAGCCCCAACCCTATCCCGCCCACAAGGCCCTGCAGGGCCGCCACGGAAAAACCTCCCACCAGCACCGCCCCGGACATGCGGCGCAGGCTCTGGAGAATATTGTCGTCCTGTTCCTCGCTCAGGGGGGTGAGCTGCTTGAGCCTGTTCACCATGCTTTCGCCGTCTTTCAGCAAAAAAAACATAATCAGCAGCATGAGCAGAAAATTGATCAGCAAGGTGATGGAGTTAACCACGAAACCCGTACCCCGGCTGAGTAGCTGCTGGGCGGAACCGCGCGAAAAAGCGATCAGCGTGTTGCGCATATCGGCTATATCCACTTCCAGTTCCAGAAAGCTCGGACCATGCTCGTTGATCCAGGTCAGCCAGGGGAGAATTCTGCCGTTGAACAGCTCGTCCAGATGGTTGCCGGAAAGCCACTGCGCCAGTTCGCGTATGCTCCTGCCGCCCTGCGGAATGAGCTGGGAAACGAAAAAGGTCAGGGGCAGGCAGAAAAGCACGACCACCAGGATCAGGGTAATCCCGGCGGAGATGTAGTCGTTGCAGCCGGTTTTGAGGCGGATGCGGGAGTAAAGGGGGTGGAGCAGGCTGCTGAAGATGCAGGCCAGAATAATGCTGTGCGAAAAAGGCCGCATCAGCAAAAAGCACAGGTAGAGCGCCAGAAAGAGCAGAGCAAAAAGAAAACAGTAGAAAATCAGCCTGGTGCTGAAAGGAATGGATACAGCCAGACCGGTTCTGGCCTTCCGCTGACCGCCGAGCCTGGCCGCTCTGGCTCTGGCCGCGCCGGGCCTCGCCTCCCGGCCGCTCCTGGCCGCCGGAGGAGCTTGATTCCCAAGCGTCAGACCCAGGGCTTTTCCGAGCTTTTTCAGGATGTACATGCTTCACCGCGTTTCTTCGCGCTTGATTTCTTCCCAGAGGGCGTCCTTTTCCGCCTGGCTCAGAGAGGCGAAATCCAGACCGCGCCCGGCGGCCAGGCTCTCCATGCCCGAAAAACGGCGCAGGAAACGGGTATTGGCCTTGTCCAGAGCCGTTTCCGCCTTCACTCCCCTGCGCCGACCCAGTTCGACAATGCTGAAAAGCAGATCCCCCAGCTCATGCTCCAGAGCTTCGGGATCTCCGCTCCGGCAGGCGTCGATAAGCTCCAGCCATTCCGCCTCTACCTGCATTTCCGCGTCTTCATCCGTATCCCAGGTAAAATTATATTGCGCGCTTTTGGAATGAATGCGGTAAGCCTTGAGCAGGGCGGGCAAAGCCGCGGGCAGGGAAGCGAACAGGCCGGGGGGGGAATCCTTCCTGGCCTTTTCCGCCCGCTTGACCTTTTCCCAGACGGAAAACAGCTCCTCCCTGCCCTCCACCCGCAGATTTCCAAAAACATGCGGGTGGCGCCCGATCATCTTGGCGCGGTTTTCCTCCAGCACTTCCGCCAGGGTAAAGCGTCCGCGCCTGTCCTGCAGGCGGGACATAAACAACAGGATAAACAGGACATCGCCCATTTCCTCGCGCTGTTCCTCCGGGGAGCCGTTGCGCACCGCATCCACAAGCTCGTACATCTCCTCCAGGGCGTAGGCGCACAGACTCTCCACAGTCTGTTCCCTGTCCCAGGGGCAGCCTTCCGGGCCCAGAAGCTTTTCCAGCATATCCGTCACTCCGGCCAGAGCGCGGCCGTTTTCCGCGTTTTTATCCTCCGGGAGCGTCATCTCTGCCTGTCCTTGATATACAGGGAAGGAAAGCTCTGCAGGCCGCCGGTCAAATTTTCAATCCCGGCCCACAATTCGTTTATCCGCGGGGACAGCCTGGAATTGAGCCGCAACTGGCTGTGCGGAGCCAGGTAATGGATAAAGACCAGCAGAAAGGAACAGAGGAGCACCCCCTTGGCCAGCCCGGCCAGAGCCCCCAGGAGGCGGTCGAGCCAGCCCGGAGCCTTGGCGGTGAAAAGGCGGCTCAACAGGTTGAACAAGGTCAGGCTCAGAAAGGAGACAAGCAGAAAAAGCAGGACACGCGCCAGAACGTCGCTCCAGAACAGTTCGCCCGTAAAGGCCGACAGCTTTTCGGCGACCAGGGAGTGCAGGCCGGCATTGCTCGCGGCTATGAAGCCCAGCAGCAGAGCCGCCAGGCCGGCCAGTTCGGCCATGACTCCGCGCGCCGCTCCGCGTATGAGCATGAACAGAACAAGACCAGCCAGGATCAGATCCAGGGCGTTGGCATACTCGGTCAGATTAAATTCCATAATTGACAATCCTCGTCAGACATTTCGCCTCCGGCGCGGGCGCGGGCGCGATCCTTTCGCGGCTTCCTTCCGCCGGGATTTTGGGGCAAGCTTTCTCCAGGGCGCAAACGGAACAGCTCCCGCGAAAAGGATAGTAAGTGACCAGCGCGTAACGCCGCTTCAGAAAAAGACCGTCTTCTTTCGCGCCGGGGTCGCGCAAGCCTTCCGCCTCCAGAGCCCGCCCGAGCGCGGGCGTGAGCCGGGGCACAGGAAGGCAGCCCGACTCCCCGGCCCGGGGGAGCAGCTCCCGCAAGGCGCATCTGCACATGGTCTGCGCCAGGGAGTCAAGGGTAAAGGATGCGGAAGGGGAAACGGCCCAAAGATCATCCACCCGTTTTTCCACCGCCTGTTCCAGCCAGAGGGCGACGTAACTTTCCCTGCCCGGACAAGGCCGGGTCGAGCCCCGTACAAGGCGGACGCGCAGGGCCGGCAGCCAGTCTTCCCAAAGGGCCGCCAGTTCGTCCCCAAGTTCGTCTTCCGCCTCCATACAGGCGGACAGCAATAATCCCCTCTCCGCGGGCGGAGCGATCTCAAGGCATTCAACGCTGAATCCCGGCATAAGCAGGCCTCCCGCCAGACCATTACATTGCGGCACCCCTGGGGCATTTTGATAGACGGTACGGCGCAAAACGGCCCGCGTCAAGAAAATAAGGGTTGTGAATTTTTCGCTGGGGGCGTACCTTTACAAACCCCGGTTTCCGGGGCTTGTCATCAATCCGGGAGTGAAAATGTTTAATCCGAAAGAATGTATTTTATACAGCGGCGGCGCGGCCGGCGCTGAAGCCTGGTTCGGGCGCACGGCTGAAAAGTACGGCCTGCAGGAAGTCAACTTCAGTTTTGAAGGGCATCAGACGGAACGCAACCGCGGCCTGCGGGTGCTGACCAGCGAAGAGCTGGCCCTGAAGGACGTGAGCCTGGGCTACGTTTCGAAGCTCATGAACCGCCAGTACACCAGCGCCCCCCTGTTTCGCAAGGTGCTCCAGTCCATTTGCTGGCAGGTCAGCAGTTCCCACGAGATTTTCGTCATAGGCGAGATTCTGCCGGACGACACCGTGAAAGGAGGTACCGGCTGGGGAGCGGAATTTTCAAAAATCTGCAACAAGCGCCTCCTGGTCTTCGATCAGAACCTTGGCGCCTGGTTTCTCTGGGATGCCGGCTGGGTCAGGCAGGGGAGCGTCAACATCACCGAGCGCCTGTTCACCGGTACAGGCACCCGCTTTATCAACGAAAACGGCAAAAAGGCCGTGGAGGAACTCTTTGCCCGTTCCTTCAAAAACGCCTGAAGCCCGCCTGCCCGCGCTGAAGGGAGAGCGGCAGGCGCTCGCTCCGCGCCTGCCGCTGAACGCCCTCAGGAATTGAGAATGGCTCGCGCGAAATCGTCTCTGGCTTCGCAGATGTGCTGCAGCCCGGTTTCCCTGGCCGCCTCGTAATTGCCGGCGGCAATGTCGCTGCGCCTGATTTCGTCCAGGCCGAATCTCCGGCAGCCGGCCATGAACTGCTGCAGGCCCGCCCCCAGCTTGTCCACCAGCGTCCACATGGCTATGGCTCCGTAGGGGATCTCCCGGATGGCCCTGGAACCCAGTTTTTCCCGCAAAGAGTAATAACCGGCGAAAATGGCTTCCGGAGTATCGCCGTACTGGCTGACGGATTTGGGCAGTTCATTCCAGTTGCCGTTGACTTTGGCCTTGTTCTCCGGCCTGAGCACGCCCTCAATATTGGAGCCCAGGAAACCCGGAATCATCATGGCCCGGCCCATGATGATCATCTTGACGAAGGGCGAGCCCAGAGCCAGACCTTTGAAAATGGCGCTGGATTTGGCGAAACCGCCGCCGAAACTCATGTCGGCCGGCCTGATGCCCCGCGCCGCCAGAATGGCGGCGTACTCGCGGGCCTTGGCATGCAGTTGCAGGGAAGGCACTCCCCAATGCTCCATCATGTCCCAGGGAGACATGCCGGTTCCTCCGCCCGCGCCGTCGACGCTCAACAAATCCAGTTCGGCCTCGGCCGCCAGGCGTATGGCCATGGCCAGCCCCTCCATGCCGTAGGCTCCGGTCTTGAGGGTAATGTGCCGGTAACCCAGTCCACGCAGTTTTTCCACACTCGCCAGAAAATCCTTGCGCACTTCCGCATAGCTGCCCAGATTGGTATAACCTAGGCGGCTGTGCCGGGCAAAGTGTTGTTCCTTGCCCTCTTTGGCCGCGGCCAAAGCGGCCTCCCCGGTGGGATCCGGATCCAGGAGGTAGCCGCGCTGTTTGAGAAACTGAGCGTACTCAATCTCTCTTACGGTAATTTCGCCGCCTATGTTCTTGGCCCCCTGCCCCCATTTCAGCTCAATGGCCACCTTGTCGCCGAATCTGTCCATAACGTACTCGGCCACTCCGTTTCTGGCGTCCTCAACATTGAGCTGCACCAAAATGGCCCCGTATTTGTCGTAATGGCGCAGGTAGGTTTCTATGCGCCGATCCAGTTCCGGGGCTTTTTTAATTCTGCCGCCGGCAATTTCCGCTTTCCGGTCAATGCCGACCACATTCTCGCCAATGACTATGGGAATGCCGCAAAGGGCGGAACCGCAGGCAAAGGAATCCCAATACCTGGCGGCAATGGCCGTGGAGCCCAGAGCTCAGGTGATAAACGGATAGCGGCAGACGATCTTTTCCTTTCCACCGAAGCTCGCCTCAAGATTTACGTCGGTGAAAAGCACGTCGCCCTTGGAGGCTTTGACCGTTTCGCCATGCGCGCCGTAGGAATAGCCCTGGATACGCAGGGCGGAGTAACAGACGCCCACGGAAACGGTGTTTTCGCTGCCGGAAGTTATGCCCCCGAAGTCGCGCGGGTAGATGACATCGCGCCCGCGCAGGCTGGAAAGCCAGGTTTCACACTTCCCGGCGCAATCCGCCCTGCACAGGGTACACAAACCGGATTCAGCCGGATTTCCGCGGTTCACGGTCCCAAGAGCATCGTTTGATTTCGGCCATTGCAGCATAGATAATCTCCTCAGATTTTCGGTTGATCAAAATTTCCTTTGTGGCCTGAAACACGCAGCATAGAGCAAGAGTGGCGTATAATTTCAAAGCTAAAGCGCTCTCCATGCGGATATCTTATTTCAGGGCAGGGCGCAACAGTCCCGGCCGCCGCGCAAACGCCTGCTACCCTCTTCCGTAAAAAGACTGGCAGTATGATTTGGTAAACAATTTCATGGGGAGGGTGTCATGTGGCCTTTCAAACCAGCATGGCAGAGCAATAATATTGCAAGAGCGATAAGGGCGATTGAAAAACTGAATGACCAAAAAACACTGGCCGGTATTGCTGAAAACGGCATGAATGATGCTGTACGCAGGGCGGCGATTCAGCGCCTGACAGATCAAAAAACGTTGGCGCGTATTGCCTGGAATTATCGGGCAGGTCTGGACCGCAATGTGGCGGTTCTGAATTTAACCGACCAAGATGCCTTGGCGGATATTGCCAAGGACGAGGACAGTTCATTAGGTGTGCCCGCGATTGTGTTTAATGATGTGCATATTGATGTACGTATAAAGGCTGCCGGGAGATTGAATGACCAAAAAGTACTGCTTGACATTATCAATGATCCGTT
This sequence comes from Deltaproteobacteria bacterium, assembly GCA_031275645.1. GTDB lineage: Bacteria > Desulfobacterota > Desulfovibrionia > Desulfovibrionales > Desulfovibrionaceae > WRHT01. Next base: position 21,756 of record JAISOL010000012.1, on the reverse strand, counting down.
GATTGACAAAAGGCTGATACCTTCTATGCCAAGGAACAGGTAATAGACTATGGCCCTCGGCTTGTACATGAGAAGGCAACCGAAAGATTAACAGAGTTGAAAGAAAAATACTATAGAAATGCATAATTATAAGAGAATTACAACGCATCATTAAAGGGCTTCGCCCTCTGGACTCCCGGAGCCTTCGGCGCTTCGCTTCTCACGCTCCCAAAGGCGGGAAAGGCACGAAGGCAAAAGACGAAAAGACGGCGCGTTTTCAGCGGTTGTTCTTCGGCGGCAGGCCCCTTGCCGCCAGGACGGACGACCGGACGATCCGGGAATTGCGGCGCGTGGGTTTGCGGGAGCGTCAAGCCCTGTACGCTCTGCGCGGCAACACCGGCAATTTCCACATCCACATAGCTGGAGACATCGACATTGCCGCTTTCAGGCCCACGCCGGAAAAAAATCCTGAGTTTCCGGCAGGAAGCGTAAAGGCTGGAAGCGGCGCAATGTGCAATTCCCGATGATGTTTCCATTCACCTTTCAAGCGTAAAGCGCTCCAAGCTTACTTTTTGACGCGGGCCTCGGCGGACGTCTTTTCCTCCTGCTGAAGCATCTTTTTGACGTAGGGGGCGTATTCGGGATCCGTGTTCCGGATATGCTGCAAAAGCCAGGTTTTGAGAAACTCCAGCAGCTCGTCTCCCACTCTGGCATGTCCCTCGCGCAGCTTGTTCTCAACTTCCGTCACCTTGGCCACGAAGTTTTTATGCACTTCCTTGTGTCTGGCCGTATCCGGGTAGGGAGTGTGGGAGAAATACTGTTCTTCCGTGCTGAAGTGAGTGGAGGTATAATCTTTCAGACTGCCGACTATGTCGGAAATCTCATCTTCGGAAGATTCGCGGCGCGTGGCGCGGTAAAGAGAATTGATATAGGAGCAGAGCATCCTGTGCTGATCGTCCACCAGCTCTATGCCTATATCCAGGTCAGGAGTCCATTCCACGATCCTGGCGCGGGCCGCCGCCTGCTTGAGATCGCCGCTTTCCAGAGCCTGCACCAGAACCTCCAGTTCCTCCAGGTTGCCGGATATGGCCACCAGGCGGGAGGTAAAATACTTCATGCTGTTCGCCGTATTGGCCGCCGCGTCGCGGATGCCCTCCAGAGCCTCGTTTGTGCTCACGCTGCTTTCAGCCTGGGACTGGGAGGCGGCCGCTATGCTCTCCAGAGCGTCAGCCGCCTGATCCATGCCGCGCATAATCTCGTCCATGAGTTCGCCCGCGTTCGAGGCTCTTTCAGCGCTTTCCGCCGCGCGGCCGGCGGAGTCCTCCACGGCCCGCAGGCTTTCGGCCGCCGCCGCCTGAATATCTTTTACCGCCCCCGCTATCTCCTGGGTGGCGGACATGGTTTTTTCGGCCAGCTTGCGCACTTCGTCAGCCACCACGGCAAAGCCGCGCCCGGCTTCCCCGGCGCGAGCGGCTTCAATGGCCGCGTTCAGAGCCAGCAGATTGGTCTGATCCGCCACCTCGTTGATCACGCCCATGACCGAACCTATATTTTTGGAATGCTCGCTCAGGAGAGTCATGGCCGACTTCAGGTTTTCACTGGCGGCGGCAACAGTCTTGATGGTGGTTACCGCGGTTTTGACTTCCAACTGCCCCGCCTGGGCCTTTCCGCGCGAAGTCTGGGCGTCGCTGGAGGCTGTGCTCACGCTCACGGAAACTCCTTCCACGCTCGCCACTATGCGCTCCATCGATTCGCTCGTCTTCAACAGACTGAACTTCTGCAGCTCAACCCCGTCGCCGATCCGGGCGATCAGGTTGTACAAATAGTGCAGATCCTTGGCCAGAGCGGAAAATGTCGTCCGCGCCCTTTGCGTGACCTCCCGCGAATACGCGGCCGCGGCCTCGCTCTCGCGCCCGGCCCGCTCCGCGCGCGCCTCGGCCCCGGCCAGGGAGGCGGCGAGCTCTTCGCGTTCCCGCCCGCTTTCGGCCAGCCGGAGCAGAGCTTCCTTCCTCTCCGCTTCCAGAAGGTCAAGCCGTGCGCGCACAAGAGAAGCACGGGCGCCCGGCCCGGCGGCGCCCGGCCCGCCGCCCTCCCGCAAGGCCGCCGCGTAGGCCGCCAGTTTTTCAATTTCCTTTCCGTCCAGCCGCCTGAACAGAAACAGGAGGCAGAAGCCGGCGGCGAGCCCGAGCGCTGGCCAGGCATACTGCGCCGGAGTGAGAGCGGTGAAAAAACCCGCCGACATGGCGGCGATAAATAAAGCGAACAAGAAATATACGGCGATCTTCACGCTAGAACCTCCACCGGATCATGTCCATTTCGTAAGCCTCAAATCAGACGCCGGCCTGAGCCAGAATAAGCTCCACCTCGTCCACGGAAAGGCCGGTGCTTTTGGCCAGTTGGGCCGGACTCCGCCCGCCGCGGCTGCCGTTGAGAATAAGTTCCCGCAGAAAACGGGGAGAACGGCTGACCTGCTCGGCCTGGGCCAACAGAGAGCGCAACTGCTCAATCTTTCCTTCCAGTTGCAGATCCAGCCGGGAAAGCTCCGCCTGCCGGCGCCGGAAACTCTCCAGCAGTTCATTTTCCAGACCGGCGTTTAATTCCAGCTTTTCCAGCATGGCGGTCTGGCTGTCCTGCAGTTCCGCGAGAAGATTTTCCGATTGGCGCAGACGCCGGAAAAAACGCCAGATCAGCAGAAAAACCATGCATTCCAGCAGGGTGACAAAGGCAAACAGCCAGTAGTAGGACACGATCACACCTTCAGATTGACGATATTGCCGGACCAGATATTCGAGGAGGAAGGCGAAGCCGCGTCTTCAGGATTTTCTTCTCCTTCCGCCTGTTCCTGATGGCCGGAAAAGGCCCCGGAACCGCCCCGGTCTTCCTCATCCCGCCGCCGTTCCACCCGCTGCCCTTCGCCCTGCCCGGTCTTCTGCACCTGCTCGTTGTCTCTGCCCAGAAGACGCGCGGCATCCCGCAGGAGACCCTGCCCGGCGACGTGCCCGTGCTCCTGCTCCCGCCGCGCAACCTTTTCCACATGTTCCAGAGGGGCAATCTGAGCGTTGAAGTTGACTATTTCCGCCATATGCTACCTCCTTCAGGGGGTTTCAGGTCAAACCCCGGGAAAGCGGCTCTTCCTCGGGGAATATCGGCAGATTAAACGGCTTGCCCTCCTCTTGCAAGCGTAAATACGCCCGCTGAAATTTCTTGCCTTTCCGGGCGAATTGCACAATCATGCCTTAAACAGCGCCGCTTTGCGGCGGCGCCTCCTCCCGGGAGTCACGGCGTATGTCCGCGGGCGCCCGACAAGGCTTGGAGGTTCCGACCCGAGATGCTCCAGAGCGAATTCAGAGCAGATCTGCATATCCATTCGCGCTTTTCCAGAGCCACCAGCGGCAGGCTGAACGTGCCCCTGCTGGCCGGATGGGCGGCCCTGAAAGGCCTGCGCGTGCTGGGCAGCGGCGATTTCACCCATCCTCTCTGGAGAAAGGAGCTGCTCTCCTTTCTGGAATATGAGGAAAGCAGCGGCCTCTACCGCCTGAAGCGCCCGGAAGAGGCGCTTTGCGCCTGCCCGGAAGCGGAGGAGACCCCCTGGGCCCTGGAGCGGATCCGAAAGGTGCGCTTCCTGCCGCAGACAGAAATAAGCTCCATCTACAAGCGCGACGGCAAGGTGCGTAAAATACACAACCTGGTTTTTCTGCCGCGCCTGGAGGCGGCGGAAAAATTCTGCCTGCGCCTGGAGCGCGTGGGCAACCTGCACTCCGACGGCCGCCCCATTCTGGGTCTGGACGCGCGCAACGTGCTCGAGCTCACCCTGGAAAGCGATCCGGAAGCCTGTCTCATCCCGGCGCATATCTGGACGCCCTGGTTTTCCCTTTTCGGCTCCAAATCCGGCTTCGACCGGATCGAGGATTGCTTCGGCCCGCTGACGGAACATATCTTCGCCCTGGAGACCGGTCTTTCCTCTGACCCCGAGATGAACCGCCGCCTGAGCTCCCTGGATCGCTTCACCCTCGTCTCCAACTCGGACGCCCATTCCGGGGAAAATCTGGCCCGCGAGGCCAACCTCTTCGCCGGAGAACTGAGCTATGCCGGCATCTTCTCCTCCCTGCGCGGCGACGCCGGAAAAAATTCCACTACCTTTCTGGGAACCTGCGAGTTTTTTCCCGACGAAGGCAAATATCATCTGGACGGACATCGCGCCTGCGGCGTGACCCTTACCCCGGAAGAAAGCCTGAAACTGGGGGGGATATGTCCGGTCTGCGGCAAACCCCTGACTCTGGGCGTGCTCCACCGGGTGTCGGAGCTGGCGGACCGTCAGACCCCGCGCTACAGAGAGAAGGAGCGCTTTGTCTGCCTTATTCCCCTGCCTGAAATTCTGGGCGAAATTCTGGGCGCGGGGCCGAAAAGCGCCAAAACAACGGGACTCTATCGTTCCATGCTGCGCAAACTGGGTCCGGAACTGGATATTTTACAGCACATACCCCCGGAAGAACTGGAGAAATTCTCTCCAGGCCTGGCTGAAGGCATGAGGCGTATGCGCCGGGGCGAGGTCATACGCCAGGGGGGCTATGACGGCGAATTCGGCGTAATCCGCGTTTTCAGCGCGGAAGAAGCGCGCGAACTCAAGGCCGGGCGCTTCAACCCGGCAGGCGGCCGGGTAAGCGGGCTGCTTCCGGGCCTGCATCTGCCCGAGCCGCCCCCTCCGCCGGGAGGCCATTCCTCCGGCGCTTCCCCGAAATCCGGGCGCCGCGCCGGGGCCGGAAGCGGACGGAATATGCCCGTGGAAGCCCTGTCCGGGGACGCTTCCGAAAAAAACGCGCGAAATTCCCCCCTGCCGGGGCCGCAAGAGAAGGTTTCAGATGCTCCCCCGGAAGAACCCGAAAGGGAAGCGGCGGATTCCGCCGCGCCGGCTTCGGCCCCGAAAATGCCGCTGCCTCTGAACAGGATGCAGCAGCGGGCGGTACTGGCCGGGCCGGGGCCCGTGCTGGCCCTGGCCGGGCCGGGCACCGGCAAAACCCACACCCTGACGGCCCGCATCCGGCATCTTCTGGACGCGGGAACGCCCGCAAAGCGGATCCTGGTTCTGACCTTCACCCGCAGAGCGGCGCAGGAACTGGACAATCGCCTCCGGCTTGTTCTGGGGGAAGTGGAATCCGAAAACAAGCCGAATCTGCCCCGCACGGATACCCTGCATGCCCTGGCCCTGGAATTCTGGTTCAAGACGCAGGGGGAGGCGCCTGTAATCCTGGATGAGGAATCTTCGCTGCGCGTGTTCGCGGAGGCCAACAGGGCCACGGAAGCGCGGCAGATCCGGCGGATCTGGCTGAACATAAGCCTGTGCCGGGAAAAACAGCTTCCCCTTCCCCCGGAAGAGCAGCCCTTGTTCGACCGTTACTGCGCTCACAAATCCACCTGGAACCTGGCCGACTACACGGATCTGCTGGAGTTCTGGCTGACCCAGGCCAGGAGCGGTCAATATCCTCCTGTCTGGACCCAGGTGCTGGTGGACGAGATACAGGATCTCTCCCCTTTGCAGCTCAATCTGCTGGCAGCCGTGACCCGGCCGGGGGGCGACGGCTTTTTCGGCATAGGCGATCCCAATCAGTCCATTTACGGTTTCCGGGGCGCGCACGGGCAGGCGGAAGAATTTTTCAGCCGGCGCTGGCCAGGAACCAAAGTAATCCAACTGCGGGAAAATTTCCGTTCCGGGCCGGACATCCTGCATTGCGCGCAGGCCCTGTTCGCCGATACGCCGGGAGTGGGCAAACTCGTGGCCAAAAATCCCCTGCCCGCGGAAATTCATTATTTTGAAGCCAACAGCGCCGAAAGCGAGGCTTCCTGGATTGCCTGGCAGATCCGCAACCGTCTCGGCCCCACCAGTCACAGCCTGCTGGATCAGTCCGCCGCCGGAAACGGGAATCCGGCCCGGACGCCTTTCAGCCCCGGAGATTTCGCCGTGCTTCTGCGCAGCCGCCTGCTCATGCAGCCGGTGCGCCGCGCTCTGGAGATGGCCGGCATTCCCTTCCGCCAACCCTGCGCCGATCCCTTCTGGAACGAGCCGAGGGTAAGCACCATACTGCAGGTGGCCGGAAGTTATCTGGGGATCAGCCTGCCTCTGCCTGAAAAGAACCTGCCCCGGCGCCGCATCCCGGAATGCCCGGAAAGAATTTTGCGGCACGGGCCGGAGAGTCTGGCCGTCTATTGGGGCAACAGCGACCCCTTTGACGCGCAGTTCTGGAAATCCGGAGCTTTCAGGGAGCTGGTCAGAACCTTTGGCCTGTACGGAGGATGGTCCGGACTGCTCAACTGGCTGAGCCTGCAGAACGAACTGGAGCAGGTGCAGAGCCGGAGCGAACAGGTGCAGATTCTCACCCTGCACGCCTCCAAGGGGCTGGAATTCCGCCTGGTCTTTCTGCCTGCTCTGGAAGAAGGCTTGCTTCCCTTCGCCGGGCCGGATTTCTACAGCGGCGAAAAAGACCGCGCGGCGGACTCCACCCGGATAAAAGCCGAAATTGATGAGGAGCGCAGGCTTTTCTATGTCGGCCTGACCAGGGCCAGGGAGGGGCTCTTCCTCTCCAGGGCCGAAAAACGCCGCATCTACGCCAGGGAATACAGTCTGCCCCCCTCGCGTTTTCTGGAAAATCTGCCCCTGGAGCGGATCAGGCACAGCGTGATGCGCGCCAGCAAGAACAGAAAGGAAGAACAGATCCGGCTCCTGTAAACTTGAGTCCCCCCCCGAGGCAGCCCCGGAAGCGCGCACGCCGAAACCAACGCTCCGGCAAATTCAGGCGCGGCGCAGGGTAAGGCCGCAAATTTCGGAAGGCACCCCCAGGCGCAGGGGGAAGCCGCTCCACAGTCCGGCTCCGGAGCTCACATAGAGCCGCATATCCCGTACCTTGTACCAGCCGCGGACATAGCCCCGGTTGAAGCGCGCCACCATGCCGGCGAGACCCAGAATCTGCCCGCCGTGGGTATGCCCGGAAAGCTGGAGATCCACGCCGGCCAGAGCGTTTTCCTCCGCCCGCGCGGGACGGTGATCCAAAAGTATGCGCACCGCTTCTTCCGGCGCTCCGGCCAGGGCCGAGGCCAGATCGGGCAAAGGCAGCCCGTAGCGCGCGGCCACGGGGTCGGCAAGACCGGCCAGGACCAGCTTCTGTCCTTGTATTTCCAGCAGACGGTGGCGGTTAAGAAGCACTTCCACGCCCAGGGAGGGAAATTTCTTCATCCAGGCGCCGAAGCCGGAATAGTATTCATGGTTGCCCACGCAGGCGAAGACGCCCAGCGGAGCGCGCAGGCCGCGCAATCCGGCCACGCTGTCGTTTCTGCTGGCAGGGGAGCCGTCCACAATGTCTCCGGTAAGGACAATCAAATCCGGACGCAGGGAATTAGTCCTCTCCACCACGGCCTTGACCCATCCTTCCCGCAACAGGGAACTGATGTGCAAATCGCTGATCTGCGCCAGGGTAAAGCCGTCCAGCGCACGGGGGAGGCGGGGGAGGCGGACTTCCAGCGAACGCGTTTCAGGCACGTTCACAGCCTGACGCACGGCGTAGGCGGCCGGAACGGCGGCCATGCAGACGAGCAGGGCCTGGCGGCGGCCCGGCGAAAAGAATGCGCCCGCAGAACCGCGGCGGCCGCGCGAGGCGGCAAAACGCGCGATCCGGCGGGCCAGAATCAGGATATCGCACCCCAAGGCCAGCAGAAACAGAAAAAGCAGGGAACCGGAAAGCCAGCCGCTCAGGATGAGCACATAAACGGGCACTTCCGGCGAGGAAAAGCCTCCGAAAAATATGCGGACCAGGGAATAATGCTGCGCGACCAGAAGAAGAGCCGCCCCGGAAAGCAGTTTTACCGGAAGAGCCGCCGGCAGGGGCAGAATTATCCTGAGCAGGAGATAAAGAGAAACAGCCAGGAAAACAAGCGAACTGATCATGATCCGTCCTTAAAAGAAAAACCGGCGCACGTCAAATTCCGAAGCCGGAAAGCGGTCTGCCGGCAAGAATAAACATTTGACCGCGAAGCCGGCTTTGCTATATGCTCGCGGCTAATATTCCAGATAATAAGGAGCTCCAAAATGACGCACGGATCCAGATTTTTCTTGGGCGCGATACTGGGCTTGTTCGCCCTGAGCGCCTGTACGGCTTCATATTCCGGGATTGACGGCGACACCATGTATTCCAGCAATATTCTGGATGTGGCCGTAATTCCCCAGACAGGCCTGCAGGTCCTCCAGTCCGGCTCCCTGCTGACCGAAATGGAGGCCATAGACAACCCCACCGCGGGAGTGCACACCCAGATCAGATACGCCATATACGGAGACGCGGGAAAAGTGCCTCTCCAGCGCCATGCTCATGTTATCTTCGCGGAAATTTCGGATCGCGCGGGCTACATGTTCTCGCCGGAAACCTTTTCCAGAGACAAGGATTTCAGCCTGAAGACCATCTCCATAGGCGGCCGCGACTGGAACGAACACCTTTTGTACGAGGATAATTCCGCGGACTGGTTTACCCGCACCCTGGGCCTGAACGGGCTTAACCCTCCCAAGACCTGGATCGGCAAGCGCTGGTCGCGCACCGTGAATAACGGCCTCAGGATTATAGTGGAATACCGCGAGCCTTTGCCGGAATGCGCTTCCGTGCAGCAGAACGAAATCTTCCGCATTTTCCAGGGCGTGACCCTCGATGCCCCGACTCCGGAATGCAAGAGCTCGGTGGAAGAACTTTTCAGCCGCGCGGATCAGGCTTTCAAAATCCAGCGCCCGGGCAGACTCGCGCTTTCGGATAAAAGACCGGCCAATATACTGCTGCAGAAATCTTCATCCCGCCTGAACGCTACCCAGATCATAGGCACCGCCCGTACTGTGGATCAGCCTATGGATTGATCGCGACGCGGGAGCGCTCTCGCGCGGAAAGGGCTTGCGGCCGGCGAGCCGCAAGCCCTTCGGCTCCTCCAGGGCGGAAGGGGGCGCTTCCTGAAGGGGGCGAAACAGGAGGAGTTTTTAAGGCGCGCTGAAACCGTAGCGGGAAAGTATATCCTGCCCGGCCGGACTAAGCACGAAGTCCACGAATTTTTGCGCCTCGGCCTTGTTTTTGGAAGCTTCCAGAACAGCAATGGGATAAAGCACCGGGGTTTTTCCCTTCAGGGTTTCCACCACCCGCACCTGAGCGCCGGCCTGTCTGGCGTCCGTGGAATATACAAACCCGGCGCGCACTTCATCCCGCACCACATAATCCAGCACCTGACGCACGCTTTCGCCGTAGACCAACTTGGGCGCGAGAGCGCTCCAGATATTCCTCCCTTCCAGCACTTCCCGGGCGTAACGTCCGGCGGGCACGGAATCAGGGTTGCCCACAGCGATGCGGTCGTATTCAACCCCGGTCAGATCCCCGGCTCCGGACGGATTCAGCCCGCCTGCCGCCGGCACGATCAAGACCAGGCCGTTGCCCGCGAAATTCTTCCGGCTGGGCCGGAAGACAAGCTTTTTCTCCTCCGCCCTGTTCATGGTGGCCTGATCCGCGGAAGCAAAGACATCCACCGGAGCCCCGCTCTCAATCTGGGCCAGCAGGGCGTTGGAAGAGGCGAAATTGGTCAGCGCCACTATGCCGGGATTGTCCTTTTCAAAGGCGGCTCTGACTTCGGTAAAGGCATTGGTCAGACTGGCGGCGGCGGAAACGGTGATTTCCGCGGCCCAAACCGTCGCGCTCAGGCACGACAGCAGAATCAGAACAAAAACTGAAAGAAAAATCCGCGTTTTTTTACACATACGCAACTCCTCATAAAAAATATTTTTTAAATCCTTTCAGGCTGATCCTCTCCTACTCCTTTCAGCGGACGGAGAGCAACCCGGACACGCCAGCGCCTTAAAGCGTGACCTCCAGCCAGGAGACGCGGCGGGAAGGAAAAAATCCTTTTTCGGGCTTGACTGTTTCAAAAGCCTGCGTTAAATCTTACCAAGTCTATCGTTTAAATAGATATTAATCTGTTTCACCCGCGGAGAATTTTGCGCTTGAGCTTGTCGCTTGCCGATGAAGTGAATTCGTCTGGAGGCAATCCCGCCTGGCGACACCCGCGAGGTAAGGAAACTTTGATGAAAAACCAGTCCGCTTTGATTACGGGTAGGCGGGAATTCGCGCGAAAAAGCCTTGTTGAGGGCGCGGACGGCTCCGCGCGGCTTTGCGTGGCCCTGGTGGGAGGCATGGACAGGCTGAAGCGGAAATATGAAAGCGCGGCCCAAAAGTGCGGGGTAGAACTCAAGGTTTTTACCGGCAAAGAGTCCGGCCTGGCGGCCAAAATCGGCGAGCCGGATCTGGCCATCCTGGTGACCGGACTGATTTCGCACAGCGCCGAAATCATGGTGACGCAGCACAGCCGCTCTCTGGGCATACCCGTGCATTTCATGCACAGCAACGGGATCAGCGGCCTGCGCCGGAGCCTGCTGAGCATTGTGTCCCGTCTGGAAAAACCGGAAAAGAGGGTCGGCTTTACCCCCGCCTCTTCCAAATCCGGAACGAAGCCGGCATAATTTCAACCCGCCCGCCTGCCGCCTCGCCAAATCCGCCCGGACGCCTCCGTCCTCTTTCTCAGGACAATTTTTTTTCCGCAATTTCCGCGGCCTTTTTCCCCGACCGGACAAGGGCGCATAATCCGTAAAAAGGCGGAATGCGCCGGCTCTCCAGACGGCTCGCGAGGCCGATCTCAGGAGGCAAGCAGGGCAAGGGCCAGCCCCGCGAAAATCAATCCCGCGGCCCGGTGCAGCAGAATCTGGCCGCGCCGGGAACGGTTGAACCAGAGGGCCAGCCGCCCGCCGAGGGCCGCCACGGAGAAAAAGACCAGAAGCGTGGAGAGTATGAAAAGGGCGCCCAGAACAAGGGACTGTAAAGCCGCCCCGCCCTGTTCCGGTCTGCAGAACTGCGGCAGAAAGGCCAGAAAAAAGAGCGACACCTTGGGGTTGGTTATATTCATGACAATGCCGCGCCGGTACAGGGCCGCATAACCTGGAAAGGCCGTTGCGCCGCCGTTTCCGGTTTTCACGGCCCCGGCGCGGAAGGAAAGCCAGGCCAGATAAAGCAGATAGACGGCCCCGGCTGTTTTCAGCGCGGCAAAGGCCGTCGCGCTGCTTTGCAGCAAAGCGGCCACGCCCGCGGCCACAGCCGCGGTATGCGCGCACAGCCCGGTGGCCAGGCCGAGGGTGGTGGCGAAGCCGGCCCTGACGCCGTAAAGCGCCGACTGGGTGAGGACAAAAATATTATCCGGCCCCGGCGCGACCCCAAGCAGGAGTGAGGCGGCAAAAAATGCCGTCATGCTATCCGCCGGCAACATGGATATGTCATAACCCATGGCGGGAGCCCGGGCAAGGGGAAGATTCCCGCTTGACGCCCGCTGAAGCCGGGCATAATACCTTCTGAATTGTTCAAGGAGAAAAACGCCGTTGGAGACCGCATACAGAGTGGCTGTCATCGGAGCCGGGCTGGCCGGTTGCGAATGCGCTTCCGGGCTGAGCGCCATGGGAGTGGAGTGCACGCTTTTCGAGATGAAGCCGCTCAAATTTTCCCCGGCGCACCGTAATCCGGATCTGGCCGAGCTGGTCTGCTCCAATTCCCTGCGCTCCGACGATCCTCGGAGCGCGGCGGGAGAATTGAAGAGAGAGATGCGCGCTCTGGGCAGTCTCTGCCTGGAAGCGGCCGAACTCTCCCGCGTGCCCGCCGGCAAGGCCCTGGCGGTGGATCGCGCCGCTTTCAGCCGGATCGTCACGGAACGCATCGCCGCGAACCCCCGCATCCGGCTGATCCGGCGGGAAATACGCAGCCTGGAGCCGGCGCGGGAGCCGGCGCTGGCCGGATTTTCCCATCTGGCGCTGACCGCCGGGCCGCTGGCCGGAGAGGATCTGAGCTCCTCCCTGGCCGGGACAGCCGGAGCGCGGCATTTATACTTTTACGACGCCATCGCCCCTGTCGTCTCCGGAGATTCCCTGGAAATGGAGAATATCTTCCAGGGTTCCCGCTACAGCGACGCCGCGGGCGACTACCTCAACTGCCCCCTGACCCGCGAGGAATACCTGGCTTTCCATCAGGCTCTTCTGGAGGCGGAAAAGACTCCCGCCCATGCCTTTGAACAGGAAAAGCACTTTGAAGGATGCCTGCCTCTGGAGGCTATGGCCGAAAGAGGGGAAAAAACCCTCCTTTTCGGGCCTTTCAAACCCGTCGGGCTGAGGGATCCCCGCACCGGCCGCCGTCCTTTCGCCCTGGTACAGCTCAGGGCGGAAAACCTGAACCGGGACATGTTCAACTTGGTGGGCTGCCAGACCAAGCTGCTGCACCGGGAGCAGGAACGCGTCTTCCGCCTGATCCCGGGGCTGCGCCGGGCCGAATTCGTCCGTTACGGCAGCATGCACCGCAATACCTATATCGACGCCCCGGCCGTCCTGCGGGAAGATCTTTCCCTGCGCGCCGCGCCGCATATTTTTCTTGCCGGGCAGATCACCGGAGTGGAAGGCTACGTCGAATCCGCGGCCTGCGGGCTTTGGCTGGGTCTTTCCCTGGGAGCGGCACTCACGGGCCGCCCTCTGCCCCCTCCGCCGGCGGAAAGCGCCCTGGGCGGGTTGCTGGCCCACCTGCGCGCCCCGGCGAAACGCTTCCAGCCCAGCAACGCGCAATACGGCCTGACCCCGGAACTGGAAAAAGAGGCTGAGACAGCGCGGCGCGCTGCCGGCGGCGAAAAAAAGAGCCGGAGCCTGCTTTACGCGGAGCGGGCCGAAGCCGCTTTCGCGCGCTGGCGCGCCCTGTGCGCTCCGGAGACAACGGCATGAAAGACGGAACAAAGGAAATCTCCTTCATCATCCCGGTGCGCGGCCAGTGGGAACTTACGGAAAACTGCCTGCGCAGTCTGGCGAAGCACAGTTCCGTACACTCCTACGAAGTGATCGTTGTGGATAACGCCTCCGCCGACGCCACAGCCACGCGGCTCCTCCCCCTGGGCCGCGCTCTCTTCGGGGAAAGCTTCAGCCTCATCCGCAACCCGGAAAACCGCAATTTCGGCCCTGCCTGCAATCAGGGCGCCCGGGCCGCGGCTTCTCCCCTGCTCTTCTTCCTGAACAACGACACCCTGCTCACTCCCGGCTGGCTCCCGCCTCTGCTCCAAGCCCTGAGAGACGAAGCGGAGCTCGGGGCCGTGGGTCCCCTCCTGCTCTATACCGACAATACCGTGCAGCATCTGGGCGTTACCTATAGCAGCGGCGGACTCGCGCACCTCTACAAGGGCTATCCCCTGGCCCACCCTGTAACGGGCCGCTTCAGACATGTGCAGGCCCTGACCGGGGCGGCCCTGCTTCTCCCCGCAAACCTGTTCTTCGACTGCGGCTCCTTTTGCGAAGAATACCGGAACGGCTTTGAGGACGTGGAACTTTCCCTGCGCCTGGGGGCCAGGGGCTATAAACTGCGCTGCGTCAGCGCCTCGATCGTCTACCACCTGGAGAGCCGGACTCCCGGCCGCGCGGATCACGAAGAGCATAACAGCTTGAAATTGAAGGAACGCTGTCTGCATATGCTCAGACAGGATACGCATCTGCACGCTTTGCGGGACAGCTTCGCGCCGGCGCTGGACGATTCCCTGGGCGTTTCCGTTCTGCTCCGGGAAAGCGACTCCGCGGATCTGGCGCGGCAGGCGCGGAAATATATTCCGGACCTGCTCCGGATCAATGAACTCCTGGAGGCGAATCCGGGCTGGCTTACGGGATATCTCTGGCTGGGCAGGCTGGCGGAGGAAAGCGGCGAAAGGGAATTGGCCCTGCGCTACGCCTTCATGGCCTGCGCCCAGCGTTTATCCTTTGAAAATATTGAAAACGCCCTGCGCCTGGCCTCCATTCAGGAGAGGAACGTCGCGAAGTTCGACGCGACCTTGAGAGAACTACTGGGCAAACTCACCCGTCTGTACAGCGGCCCTGATCCGGAGATTGTCCGGCTTTACAAAAAAAGCCTCGCCACGGCCCTGGAGCGCGGCGATACCGAGATGATCCGGCTGCTGGAAGAAAAAGAGGCGGAAATCGATAAAAACATAATCAGGCTCAGTCAGGCCGGACAGGCCGGGCAAAACTGAGCGGCGGACGGAATATGCGCAAAATCATCAACCCCGGCATACGCAACATAGCCATCATAGCCCATGTGGATCACGGAAAAACCACCCTGGTGGACGCCATGTTCAAACAAAGCGGCGTCTTCCGCGCCGGCCAGCAGGTGGACGAGCGCATCATGGACAGCATGGATCTTGAGCGCGAGCGCGGCATCACCATAGCCGCCAAGAACTGCTCCGTGCGCTGGCAGGGCGTGAAGATAAACATTATCGACACTCCCGGACACTCGGATTTCGGGGGCGAGGTGGAGCGCGCCCTCTCCATGGCCACGGGCTGCGTCCTGCTGGTGGACTCCTCGGAGGGCCCCCTGCCCCAGACCCGTTTCGTGCTGAAAAAAGCGCTGGATTCGGGCTTGGACATAGTGGTGGCGGTAAACAAGATTGACCGCAAGGACGCCCGGCCCTCCGAAGTGCTGGACGAAATTTACGACCTCTTCATCGATCTGGGCGCGGACGAGAAACAACTGGAATTCCCGGTGCTTTACGCCATAGGCCGCGAAGGGACGGCCACGCGCGCCCTGCTTGAGCCGGGCCTGAATCTGGCTCCTCTGTTTGAGGCCATTCTGGACCTGCCCGGCCCTACGCATGATCCGGATGAGCCGTTCCAGATGCAGGTGGCGGATCTGGCTTATTCCGAATACCTGGGGCGCATGGCCGTCGGCCGGATCAGACACGGCCGCCTGCGGCGCCAGGACGCGCTGATCCGCGTGGATGCGGAAGGCCGCGAGTCGCCGGTCAGGCTGACCCGGCTCCAGCTTTACGAGGGCCTGAAACTGGAGGAAGCGGAAGAGGCCGAAGCCGGGGATATAGTGGTGCTGGCCGGCGCGGAAAGCGTAAGCATAGGCGACACGATCTGCACCCGGGATTCCCCCCGCCGCCTGCCCCGGATTATTGTGGACGAGCCCACGGTTTCCATGCGTTTTTCCATCAACAGTTCCCCCCTGGCCGGACAGGAAGGCAAAATCGTGCAGTCACGCCAGATCCACGAGCGCCTGAAGCTGGAAACCATGCGCAACGTGGCCGTGAGTCTGGAGGAAACCCCGGACAAGGACAGCTTCGTGGTCAAGGGGAGGGGGGAATTTCAAATGGCCATCCTGGTGGAGCAGATGCGCCGCGAGGGCTTTGAGCTCTCCGTGGGACGGCCGGAAGTCATTCTGAAAAAAGACGGAGATCGTCTTCTGGAGCCTATTGAACGCCTGCTGGTGGATTGCGACGAGGCCTTTCTGGGCATTGTCGCGGAAAAACTGGCCAGCCGCAAGGGACTCATGACCAGTCTGGTCAACAATTCCTCCGGACGCGTCCGCCTGGAGTTTTCCGTGCCCAGCCGCGGCCTGATCGGCCTGCGCGACGAATTTCTGACCGATACCAAAGGCACCGGCATAATGAATTCCTATCTTGAGGGTTACGATGAATTTCGCGGCGAGTTCCCCTCCCGCTTCACCGGCTCCCTGGTGGCGGACAGGCCGGGCAGGGGGGTGGCCTACGCCCTGTATAACCTGGAACCGCGCGGCACCCTTTTCATCGAGCCCAACGATCCTGTGTACGAGGGCATGATCATAGGCGAGCACAACCGGGAAAACGACATCGACGTGAACCCGACCAAGGAGAAGAAACTCACCAACCTCCGGGCGGCCGGCAAGGACGAAAACATCATACTCACCCCCATCAGGCCCATGACCCTGGAGAGGGCCATCCATTTCGTGCGGGATGACGAAATGGTGGAAGTCACCCCCATCTCCATACGCCTGCGCAAAAAGGAGCTGAGCGCCCAGCAGCGCCGCCACCTGGAGGGGAAAAAGAAAAAAGGCTGAGGGAGCGGTTTCTCCTTGGTTCCCCTGCCGGAGCCCTTATCCGCTTCCGCTTCGGAAGGCCTTGCGGATCAGGCCGGCCAGAGCCCTGGCCTGATCCTCGTCCACATTGATGTAGCGCATGCCGATGAGGTTGCTTCCTCCCCGCGCCTTGCTCCACATCACTTCGGCTATGGCCAGAAAGTATTGTTCGGCGTCATTTTCGTACACCTTGAAAAAACCGGGCGAAAATTTGTTGAGCAAGGGGATGTTGATGCGCACCTGAAGCTTATCCCCGACGTCAAAAATCCGGGGAGACTCGACGCTGAGCCCTCCCTCGCTTATGTCGTAACAGCGGGCCTCCACCGCCCGCCCGGGGTTCGCGGGAAAGCTCAGGATGTTTATTTCCACCGCGAAAGTGCGGCTCAGGCGGCCGTGCCGCCTTTTATCCGTTGCTGGCTTGCGGGCAGAATCAGGCATAGGACAAACCTCCGAAAATTATGCGAAGCTTTCATATCCCGGCGAGTATAATGTACTTTGAAGCGTTTTTCCAGCGGGATTCGGCTCCGGGCGGGCGCCCTCCCCGGCGTTGCCGGGCGGGGTACGGACACAATTTGTTTTCCCCCATCTTGGCAGAAAATATAAAATAGATTAAATTGCCCGCTAATATTCAAAACTTCCCAGGACGCCATGTCAGCAAGGCTTTTCAGCACAAGAACGCGCCGTTCGGAGCGAATCCGGGCCTTCCAGGTCATCTACAGCCTTTTTTTCAGCCCGGCGCATTCGTGCAAGGAGCTGGCCTCCCGCTATGCGCGCACCCTTTATACCGAAACGCCCCCGCCCGCCGTTCCTCCGGAAAGCTCCGCCGCAAAGGAGGAAAGGGCTTCCGTCCCAGACGAGGCCGCGGCGGAGCCGCGGGAAGAAATCCGGGTGCTGATTCCCGACGCCTCCACCGGCAAGGCGGAGGGTTTCGCCTGGGAGCTGGTGCTGGGCGTGTGGCGGGAGCAGGCCGAACTGGACGGACTCATAGCCCGTTTTTCCCAGAACTGGAAAATCGAGCGCATGGGCCGGGTGGAACTGGCCCTGTTGCGCCTTGCCCTGCATGAACTCGTTTTTTGCGCCGATACCCCGCCCAAGGTCGTCATCAATGAAGCTGTCGAAATTTCCAGACTGTTCGGAGACGACGCTTCGCGAGGCTTTGTAAACGGCATCCTGGACGCGGCGGTAAAGGCGGCGGAATCCGGCCCGCCGCATCACACGGCCTGCCAGCCGCCCGGCAAGGCCGGGCGCCCCGCCGGAGGCGGCTGTTGAAGCGTTAATTGCCCTGAAAGGACGCGCCGGAAAAACGGCGCGCGGAAAAACCAAAAAAGGCAATGGAATTTTGCCGGGGATATATATGACCAAAGTATACCTGATTGGCGCCGGCCCCGGGGATCCCGGGCTTCTGACCCTCAGGGGGCGGGATATTCTATCCCGGGCGGACGTGCTTGTGTATGACTACCTGGCGAACAGCGACCTCCTGGATTTCGCCAAAGCGGGAGCGGAAATAATCTATGCCGGCAAAAGAGGGGGGGAACACGCTCTCTCCCAGGACGAAATCAACCTGCTCATCATCAAAAAGGCCGGAGAAGGCAAGACAGTGGCCCGCCTGAAAGGGGGCGACCCCTTCATGTTCGGGCGCGGCGGCGAGGAAGCGAGGGAACTGGCCCTGAACGGGGTGCCCTTCGAGGTGGTGCCGGGCGTTACCAGCCCCATAGCCGCCGCCGCTTACGCCGGCATTCCCCTGACGCATCGCTCCTATTCCTCTTCGGTGATTTTCGCCGCCGGGCACGAGGACGCCTGCAAACAGGAATCCGCGCATAACTGGGAAGCTTTGGCCAAAAGCGGCTCCACCCTGGTTTTCTTCATGGGCATGAAAAACCTGCCGGAAATCTGCTCGCGCCTTCTGGCGGCCGGCCTGCCGCCGCGTACCCCGGCGGCGCTGATCCATTGGGGGACGACACCCAGACACAGGACTCTCGTCTCTTCCTTAAAATCCCTTCCGGGAGAGGCGCAGAAGCAGGGCTTTACCGCTCCCTCCCTGATTATTGTGGGCAAAGTGGTGAATTTGAGGGAAAGCCTGTGCTGGTTCGAAAAAAAGCCTCTGCTGGGCAAAGGCGTGGTGGTGACCAGATCCAGGGAACAGGCCAGCAATATGGCATCCCTTCTGGCAGAGCAGGGGGCCAGGGTCATCCAGTTCCCCACCATCGAGATTCACCCCCTGGATTCTTACGCCGAAGCGCGCAAAACCCTGGGCTATCTTAATTCCTACGATTGGGTGGCCTTTACCTCCGTCAACGGGGTATACCATTTTTTTGAGCAGCTTCACGCCATAGGGCTGGACGCCCGCGCCCTCTTCCACTGTAAAATCGCGGCTATCGGCTCTTCCACCGGGCAAGCCCTGAAAAAGCGCGGCCTCCTGCCGGATTTTGTGCCGGGACGCTTTGTGGCCGAAAGCGTGGTCCAGGGGCTCTCCGCCCTGGGGCTGGAAGGGCGGCGCATCCTCATCCCCGGGGCAAAGGTCACCCGCGATACTCTGCCCGAGCAACTGACCCGGGCCGGGGCCAGCGTGGATGTACTCCCCCTGTACGAAACCAGACCCGGCAACGCCCGCCGGGAAGAAATCCTGGAACTTATGGAAAGAGGTGAAATCCACTGCATCACCTTCAGTTCTTCCTCCACCGTGAATAATTTTATGGCCCTGATCCCGGCCTCTGTCCTCAAGGCCCATCCGGAGGTCAAATTCGCCTGCATAGGCCCGATTACGGCCAAAACCCTGGAAGAACACGGATTTAACTGCGATTTTCAGCCCGCGGACTACACCATCCCGGCTCTGGCGGACATGCTGGCGCGGCGGCTTTGATCAGGGTTTCTGCCCGGCTCCGTCGCCCCGGGCGTCGGGCCGGGCTTTGCGCAGTTTTTCCCCCCGACTGTCCAGAAGGGAAGAGATCGTGGCCCGTCCCTGCCGGTCCACGCGCAACTCCGCATAGCGGGCATTGGCGTACAATTTTCCCTGCCCCTCCTCAAAAAAGAAGGAGCCGCCGCTGATCCTGACGCCGCGGCCGAAGCGCCTGAACTCCAGCAGCGCTTCCCCTTCCCGCAGCTTTTCGCCCGCGTGGAGGCGCTCAAACACATGCTCCTTCCCGGCCCGACGCAGAACGACCAGGCCGCGCTCCGGAATCTCCCCTCTCCTGTATTCCTTCAGCACGTCACTTTCCAGGCTGAAATTAAGGATCATGTAATCCCCCTGCATCAGGGAGCGGGGGTCCAGAGGCTGGAGGCGCAGGATCACGGGTTGCCCGCTCTCCAGAATATTCTCCTTCCGCAGGATGGAAAGATTGTAGAAGACCAGGAAAACAGCCACGGTCAGCAGGCAGAGCAGACGCCAGGAAAGCAGGTTCGCGGGAAACTTAGGCATGGGCTTCCCCCCTGAACGGCGGAAATCTTTTGGAGTACAGGCGCAGGGAGGCGCTGACCAGAATCAGCCCGCAGCCTATGCCCAGCAGGAGCAGACCCTTGTCGCGCAGGGAAAGGGAGAGGTTGTAGTAATACCAGAAGTTGGCCAAACCGAGATAAAAGGCGGCCAGCCCCAGAAAAACGCTTCTTCCGCCGGCGCGGGCCAGAAAAAGCAGGCTTATGCCCCAGGATACGGCCGGCATGAGATAGGCGGCGGGCAGAAGAAGCGCCCCGCTGAAAAGAATCAGGGCCCTGTCCCCCGGCAGGCGGCGCCAGAGGACGGCTCCGACCGCCAGCAGCGTCAGGGGCAGGGTCAGCCGGTAGCCTCCTCCGAAAAACTTCTCCGCCTGCTCTAAACTGTGGGCCGCCAGCAGGACGGCGGAAAAATAGATCAGGCTCCCCAGAGCCGCGCTGCGGCGCAAGGCCGGGAGAAGCGCGCTTCCCGCCTCCTTTCCGGAAAAAGGCCCCAGGCCGAACTCGCGCAGGGCGAACAGAAGGCCCGCGCAAAAAAGAACATCGTACACGCTGCCGAATCGTCCGCCTTCTCCAAGGTCCATGCCGGAATACATCCAGCCGGGAGTGAAATTCAGAAAGGCGCAGAAACAGGCCAGCAGGCCGATAAAGGCGGAGAGCCTTTCCGCCGGGTGCGCCCTGAAAAACCAGAACAGGCCGCATAAAAGCGCAAGCAGCAGCAGAGTGTGACGGAGATCGAAGTCCGTCAGCGCGCCCGCGTAAGCCAGACCGCACAAGCCGACTACCCGGCCGAGCTGGAGGCGGGTGAAGCTCCCGCTCCGCCCCAGGAGCACGGAAGCCGCGCAGAGAATAAGCCCGCACAGGCCGTAGGCGAACATATCCATTCCGGCCTGGTATGAAATGACGCTGAGAAAGCCCAGAACGGCCGCCGACCCCAACCAGATGCCCAGAGTGGCGAAAATGCGGCTGAGCCAGGGGACGTGTTCATTCCGCGCCTGTTCCACGGCCTGAAAAAAATTCTCCACCGCCGCCGGATCAGCCGCTCCGCGTTCCTCCAGCCAGGAGGCCAGTTCCCTGCTCTGCCCGGTTTCCGCCCGCAAAGCGGCGGCCTCGGAAAAAACGCCTTCTCCTTCTCTTCCGGATTTTTCGGCCCTGAGCCGCGCCTCTTTCAGGATTCCCCCGCGTAAAAAGAGCGCCAGCCTGACAGCGCCCAGGCAGAGGCCCAGGATGATCAGCCCGCTGAGAAGCAGGACTCCCTCGTCGGGGTAGTGACCAGGCCGCGACCACAATTCCTGGAGCAGAACGGCTCCCGTCGCGCCGGCCGCGCTGAACACGGCCAGGGATAAAATAAAGGAATCCGGGAGAATTTTGTAATAACAGTACAGAATCGCGGCCAGGCACAGGATGTGGACGGGAAAGCCCCAAGTCGGCGGCAAAAGGAGATTGTTCCCTGCCGGGGAAGCGTAATAGTGGAAATATTCGCTGTTCCAGACGAGCAGAACAAAGTGCAGGGTCAGGGCGCAAATCGCCGCGCAGCCCATCGCGCGGCAGAGCAGACGCCGGGGATCGAAGGAATAGGCGCGCCCGGCGCTGAGAGCGTGGGCCGCTTCCCCTGAAAGCCAGAAAAGAAATTGCCCCAGAGCCAGTTCCAGGGGGAAATTGAGGCCGAGGTCCAGCAAGTTCTCCCGACCGCCTAATTCCAGCAGATACAGGGAAAAAGCCAGATCGCCGACAATCCAGAGCAAAAGCCAGAAGGCCGTGGCCCGCCCGGCCAGAGCCAGGGGGAAGAGGGCCAGACTCCAGGCCCGGAACAGCTCCCAAGCGTCGGCCCCGGTCTGGTAAATTTGGCCGTAGAGGGCCAGAAGCGCCCCCAGAAGCAAAGCCGCGCCGAACAGAGCCGGCCGCGAATCCCAGCCGTTCTTTTTATCCCAGCGCCATATGCTCCAGGAGGAAAAAGCGATGAAAAGCAGCTCGCCCAGGGCCAATTTGCCCTGGCGCGGCAAGTCCTCCCAATTCCAGGCCACAAGGAAAATCACGCCGCAAACCAGCAGAATGGCTCCCAGCAGGGCAAAGACCCTTTCCACAAAAATACGTCTGCCCTCTTCATCCGGGAAGAGCCGGAAATGGCGCAGAGCGGCGTTGTAATCCTCCTCCCCCAGCAGCCTCTGCCGGGCCATGTCTCTGAGCCAGCCCGCCAGACGGTTTTTTTCGGGTACGAGAAGCAGGCCTGTCAGGGTATTTCCGCCGCCGTCACCGCGCATAGGACATCACCACGCTTTTTTTAGAGCATTTCCACTTTGATGTTGCACATCCATGTTCTTTCAGCTCCACGCCCGCTCCGGCGCTCACCGGCGCAAATGAATTGCGCCCGCGCCTTCGCGGCGGGCGTCCGCTCGCG
>JAISOL010000011.1 GCA_031275645.1 Deltaproteobacteria bacterium | reverse complement strand
GCCTTTTGTTTTGGACTCAATGAGCAGATTTTGGTCAGAAAAGCTGAAAAATCTTTTCTTTTCATGTTCACCTCTGACCGACCATCTACTACATTTCAATAATTAAAGCAACTAGAGCCAAATATTTAGACTATTTCAAGAGTTAAATGCTGTAGACCTCGCCTGCGCCTGCCGCACGGAAGCGAAAGATTCGCGGCGGATGCGGATTTTTCTTCCACTCCGTAAAAATCAGCGTAATATGGACGATAAGTATTTTGAGGGGGATTTCCGCATGGGTCGTCTGTCGCATATATGTCTGCTCCGGGTTCTTCTTCCGGTCCTGGCGTTTCTTTTTGCCAGGGAACCTCTTTTCGGGGCATCCGCGCCACGGGACGCACTTTTGGCGGCGGATTTCGCGGCCTCTTCCCCGGAAGACCTGTTTTCAGCGGCGGAGTATTTTTGCCGCAGACCGGAAAATTTGGCTTATATGAGCAGAAAAGGCTGTTTGAAAGGCCTGGAGAGATTGAGGCGGGATTTTCCCGTTGAGCGGAACCTTGATTCCGCCGCCGGGAGTCCCGAAGTCGTTTCCGAGCGCTGGAGCCTGCTTCGGGAGGAGCATGGCGCCTGGTGCGGAAATAATCTTTATAATCTGCATGAGCGCAAAGGATGCCGCGATCTGGCGGATTTTGTGCATAATGCGCTTGCAGGGGAAAGCCCTTCGGTTTCGTCCGGGCAGAATTCTGGCACGGCTCTGCCGGAGCAGAAATTCGATCGCCCCAGGCAGGGGAAAATGCCCGGAGCGCCTAGGGCGCTCCCTTCAGGGGGCAGGCGCGGGAACACGGCGCCTTTACCTCTCGCCGTTTCCAGGCACGAAGCTCCGGAGGGTTCCGGCCTCTCAGGCAGGGAAGCTCCGCAGATCTCCGCCTCCCCCGCAACGGGAAATTCCGGTGTTTTCAGAGGAGAGAGTCCACCGAGTAGCGTGGCATTCCCGCCGGAAAATCCCGGCGTTCCGTCCTCGCCGGAGAAGACGGAAGCGGGGCCGCCGCGGGGTTTATCGGGTGCAAGTCCTTCCGCCGCTCCCGCTTCTCCTTCCTTCCCCGTGCTTCCTCCTCTCCCTTCCGCCGTTTCCAGGCGTGAAGCTCCGGAGGGTTCCGGCCTTTCGGGCAGGGAAGCGTCGCAGAGCGCCTTCTCCCCCGCAACGGGAAACTCCGGTGTTTTCAGCGGAGAGAGTCCCCTGAGCGGCGGGGCATTCCCGCCGGAAAATCCCGGCGCTCCGCCCGCGCCGGGGGAGAGGGAAGCGGGACCGCCGCAGGGCGTATCGGATGGAATGCCTCAGGTTCAGAACCCGGCCGCGGCAGGGGGAGCTAATGAAAGTCTTCCCCCGGTTCCCGCCATCGGGAGGGTCATTCCTTCTCTGGTGCCGCTGGCTCCGGGGGCGGAGGAGATGGCTCCAGAGGAGGCGGCGCGGAACGCCGCCTCCGGGAGCGGGGGAAGGGCGCGCTTCTCTCCCGAGAACATGGTGGACGCTTTTTCCGAGATCATTCCCAACACCACTCCTCCTCCCCCTCCTCCCGGCGACGTTTTTTCGGATAACCTCCCTGTGGGCGGAGTTCCCGCGGGGCAGGCCGGAGAAAGGTGAAGCGGCCGGGGAGCCGGCAATTCTACCAGCCGGTTTTGGGCTTGATGCGGGCGGATTTACCCTTGAGTTTGCGCAGATAGTACAGCCGGCTGCGGCGCACCTTGCCTTGGCTGACCAGCTCAATACGCTCTATGATGGGCGAATGCAGGGGGAGTATGCGTTCCACTCCCACACCGTCGGAAACCTTGCGCACGGTAAAGCTGGCGTCTATGCCTCCCCGGTTGATCCGGATCACGTTTCCCTGGAAAACCTGGATGCGTTCTTTTTCGCCTTCCACAATGCGCAGATGAACTTTGACCGTATCCCCGGATTTGAACTGGGGCAAATCCAGGCGCATTTGTTCGATTTCAATCTTTTTGAGAAGATCCATTTAAATTTCCCCTTTATGCAGGGTTTTCGATTAATTGCGCCGTTTATCCCCATTCGCCCAGAAGACGATCCAAGAGCACTGTTCCGGCGCAACGCACCGAAAGGTGGTTGTACGGCGCGATTCGGCGCAGGGGGGGCAGCATGGCCTCGCAATGGTCGGTAATTTCCGGAGCCAGGCCGTGTCCGGTTCCCAAAAGCAGGATAACCGGATGTCTATATAGAATTTTTCTGGCTTCGTCAAAGCTTATTGTGGGGCTTGTCGCGGGATTTGTCATCCTGGCGCTGCTGCCCCATATCAGAGGCGGGCTCCCGTGCCTTTCCCGCACCAGGGAGACGGCTTCCTCCAGGTCGCGGGCCGGGATGACCCTGGTCAGGGCTTCCCGGCGATCCGGGTTGCTCGCGCCCCCGGGCCCGGAAATCCAGTGCCGCAGAAGCTCCTGAAGGATAAGACGCTGATCCTCCAGAGGGGTGATCGCGAAAAAGCCGCCCAGGCCGTAAGCGCGGGAGCTGCGCGCCAGATCGTGTACATCCAGGTTGGTCAGGGAGGAACAGACGCTTTTTTGCTCTTTGTCCAGCACCGGGTAATGAAGCAGAGCCAGGTAGAGGTTGGGACCAGGAAGCTTGCGCGGTCTGGAACGCAGCAATTCAAGATCTTCCCCGCTCAAGGGGACGGAGTCAAGCAGATCCGGCCTCCTTTCCAGGGTGGCCAGCAGGGATTCCTGCCTGCGCCAGCGGGCTATCCCGGCATGATCACCGGAAAGCAGCACGTCCGGCACGCGCAGGCCGGCATAATTTTCAGGACGCGTGTACTGGGGGTACTCCAGAAGTCCGGAACTGAAGCTTTCTTCCTGTCCCGATTCGTCGTGCCCCATGAAGCCGGGCAGCAGGCGGCAGACCGCTTCGCACAGGGCCAGGGCGGCGCTTTCTCCGCCGTTGAGCACGAAGTCTCCCAAAGAAAGCTCTTCCATCCGGAAAAGGTCGTTCAGACGGGCATCAATGCCTTCATAGCGCCCGCAGATCAGGATAAGTTCCTTTTCCAGAGCCAATTCCCGTATAAGCTCCTGATCCAGGCGGCGGCCCCTGGGGGAAAGGCAGAGCAGGCGGGGAGGAGAGGAAGAGCGGCGGATCAGGGAATGCAGAGCCTTTTCCATGGGGCCCGGCGACATGATCATGCCCGGGCCTCCTCCGTAAGGACGGTCGTCCACGCTCTGCCGCTTGTCGTCGGCATAGGCGCGCGGGTTATGGCGGGTAATTTCCACCAGTCCGGAGGCGCAGGCGCGCTGCATAAGGCCGCAGGACAGGGGAGAGTCGAAAAATTCCGGGAAGAGGGTGAGCAGGCTGATTTTCATTCCTTCCCGTCGCTGCCCAGGTAAAGCTCCAGAAGTCCGGGAGGAGGGCTGATCACGGCTGTACGCCGCACGGGATCTATTTCCGGGGCAAAGGCTTCCACTGCCGGAAAAAGCACCTCTTTGCCCTGGGGAGTGACTATAGTCCATATCTCCTGTCCTGCCGTCACGTCCACCCGTTCCAGGCACCCCAGAGGAAAGGCCCCCTCTCCCCCGCGCACCAGGACAGCAAGGCCCGGCAGATCTCGCAGATAAATTTCGCCCGCGCCCGGCCGGGGAAGACGTTGCCGGGGAACTAAAATGCGTTTTTGCCGTAACTGTTCGGCGGCCTCGCGATCGTCCACTCCTTCCAGAAGAAGCAGGGGACGGCCCTGATGCAGACGCAGATTTTTTACCGCGCGGGGGGAGAGGGAAGCGGAAGGGGCGGGGAGGGGACAATCCGCCCGGCTCCTATCCGCCAGGTAAATGTATGGCCGGAGCAGATCAAGGGAATCCGCATTGAGGACAATGCGGATTTCCCCTTTGACTCCATGCGCTTTTGCGATATGGCCGACATCCATTAAATCGTCCATAGTCCTCCGCCCGGCGGATGCCGGGCCAGACCCGCTATTCCAGGATTTCAAGCACGCAGCGCTTTTTTTCCTTGCTCGCCGAAGCGCTGAGGATGGTACGGATTGCTCTGGCCGTACGACCCTGCTTTCCGATCACTTTCCCCAAATCTTCCTTATCCACACGCAGTTCAAGGACAGTGGTCTGTTCGCCTTCCACCTCAACCACTTGAACTCCTGTCGGATTGTCTACCAGTGATTTAGCGGTGTATTCAACAAGTTCTCTAAGCATAATGACAACCTCTGGCTGAATAAAAGAGTTGTGGGGTATCAGCCGAAAAAAACCGTCGCAGACCCCGGCCGTGCGGGAGAGCTTCAACTTTTGGTCTGTTTGAGCAGGCTGCGTACAGTATCCGAGGGTTGCGCTCCCTGATCGAGCCACTTTTGAATCTTTTCCTGATCCAGGCTGATTTCAACAGGATTGCTCAAGGGATTGTAATACCCAAGAAATTCCAGCGGACGCCCGTCCCGGCTGGTGGAGGAATTTATGGCCACCAGGCGGTAGAACGGACGCTTTTTGCTGCCTGAACGGGTTAATCTCAGTTTGACTGCCATGCGATACTCCCTTATCTACGGTTATACATTATTTTTTATGTTGAAAACAAGAGTACGGGTATTTTTTATTGCGACTTTTACTTTTTTAGTTTGCGTTTAAGTCATTTTTTCTTGTTTTTCCTGGCTTTACGTAACAATTTTTTCTTTTTGAGCGCGCTTTTGGATAAAGCGGCTCCGGGCGCTCCGAAAAACTCCCTCTCTTCTCTTTCCGTTCCGGCCAGTCCTCCCAATCCACCCAAACTTGCCGCCAGACCTTTCATCCCGGGCAAAGCCGGCAAACCCGGCCCGCCTTTTCCCTTTTTACCGCCCAGAACATTTTGCATCATGGCGCGCATGCCTTCAAAATGTTTCAGCATCTGGTTCACCTGGGCCGTATTCGTTCCACTCCCCCTGGCTA
The DNA here is from genome assembly GCA_031275645.1 of Deltaproteobacteria bacterium. Lineage (GTDB taxonomy): Bacteria > Desulfobacterota > Desulfovibrionia > Desulfovibrionales > Desulfovibrionaceae > WRHT01. The sequence goes on along the minus strand of JAISOL010000011.1, from coordinate 15,446 downwards.
TGCGCAATTTGCGGCTGCCGTTGATTATCCTGGGATTACGGCGTTCCGCCGGAGTCATGGAATTGATGATGGCCTCCATTCTGGCCAAATCCTTTTCCGGGGCGGCTGCCGTGTTCAGTTTCTGACGCAGGGAGCCCAGTCCGGGGAGGAGTTTCAGCAGTCCGTCCAGCGAGCCGAGTTTTTTCAGGCGCCGCATATTGGCGCGGAAGTCGTCCAGATTGAATTCCGCTTTTTGCAGCTTGAGACTGAGGGCTTCAGCCTCGTCCGCGGCTATGCCGTCCTGGGTTTTTTCCAGCAGGGTGAGTATGTCGCCCATGCCCAGAATGCGTCCGGCCACTCTATCCGGATGAAAAATTTCCAGTTCGGAAATTTTTTCGCCCATGCCGACAAACTTGATGTTTTTGCCCGTCACGGACTTGATGGACAAGGCCGCGCCTCCCCTGGCGTCGCCATCCATCTTGGTAAGGATGATGCCCGTGAAATCAAGCCGGCGGTCAAAAGCCTCGGCTGCCGTTACAGCCTCCTGTCCTGTCAGGGCGTCGGCCACAAAAAGGATTTCCGCCGGAGAAACTTCAGCCTTGATGGCGGAAAGCTCGTTCATCAAATCCACGTCCAGATGCAGCCTGCCGGCCGTGTCCAGAAGCACGGCGTCGTACCCGGCCGTCCGGGCTTCCCTCATGGCCGCCGCGGCGATATCCACCGGATTCATGCGGGGCGAGGAAGGGAAACAGGGCAGGTCAAGCTGCCCCGCCAGACTTGCCAACTGCTCAATGGCCGCCGGGCGGTACACGTCCGCCGGAACGAGATAAGGGCGATGCTTTTCAGCGCGCAGCCAATGGGCCAGCTTGGCGGTGGAAGTGGTTTTGCCGGATCCCTGCAAGCCCACCAGCATAACGGCCTGCGGCTCCCTGCCCCGAAGATTCAGCTCCCGGGTGGCGCCGCCCAGAATGGCCACAAGCTCTTCATGCACCACCCGCACAAGCCGCCGCTCAAAACCGGGATTCAGCTCCGCTTCCTGCTCCAGGCAGCGTTCGCGCACCTTATCGACGAAATCCCTGGCTACCTTGAAATTGACGTCGGCTTCCAGCAGGGCGAGACGCACCTGGCGCAACCCGTCCTGGAGATTTTTTTCGTCCAGCCTGACCTGGCCGCCAAGTCGCCGGAATATTCCGTTCAGACGTTCCGAAAGACTGTCAAACATAGATTCCAATCTGAGGTTACAGGAAAACCGCAAGCCGCGCCGTTTCGATCGGCGGCCGCTCAGCGGTGCAGTTCTTTTGCCCTGAATGAGGGCTACCGGGAAAGTATGCTCGGCAAAGCCGGGCGTCAAGCGGAAATCTCCCTTGCGGGGAGAGGATTCAGGCCGTAAAGGGAGTCGAAGCCGCTTCAGGGCGCTCCGGAATCAGCAGAGCCCCGCGCGTGGCCTCCAGAAAAGCGTAGCCGTATTTCCTGTCAGGCTCCAGGTGCGCTCCCCGGGTCCAGTCGTTCCAGGCGTTGATGAAAACGAATTCGTGCCCCGGGGGATTCAGTTCCAAAGCGCGCTTCACGCACCAGCGCAGCCAGTCCGCATAGAGTTCCGGCGAAGCGCCTTCATAGACGAGGCAGTTTTCTTCCGCCAGAAGCGGCGTATTGTCCCAGGCCGGCATGACGCAGGGGTAAGTCTGACAGTCCGGTGGGGGCAGTTCTTTGCAATGTTCCACCAGGGCGCGCATGTCCAGCACCCTCCCCCTGAAGCGGGGGTTGATGATTTCCTTGTTTTGCGGAAGCCTTTTCAGGTTTTCCGGCGTATTGTACGGCGGGAATTCAACAAAGGAGTCCCCCCCGAAGTCGGCCGGGGTAAAGGAGGGACTGGCGGATGTGCGCATAAAGACCAGTCGCGGGCCGGGCAGTTCTTTCTGCTCGCAGAGATTGCGCAGATCCCGCATGGCCCGGACAAAATGCTCCCGGGGATGAAATTCAGGCCGGCGGATTATCAGCAGAGGCCTGCCTTCGACCCGGATATAGCGGGGATCGCGGAGCAGGGGATAAATATCCGTAAAAAGGCCGGCTATGTCTATATGCCTGTCTTGTTTCCGGCTTTTTTCCGCGTTTTCGCCGCCTTCCGTCCAGGGCAGAGGGGCGTTGTTCCAGGCGATGCAGAAAGGCATATCCGGCTTTGAGCGTTTCAGCAGGCCGTATATCGGCCTGTTCAGCGTTTTTGTCCCGTCGGACCAGTAATAGTGATAGCAGAAGCCGTACAGGCCATAGTCACGCGCCAGTTCAGCCTGACGGAGGGAGGCTCCGGGAAGGCTCAGATCGTAAAAACCGGGATCAATGGGCAGATGCGGCTGGTAATGTCCGGTATACTGCGGCAGGGCGCAGGCTGTATACTCCCATTCCCGCACCGGCCCCCGGCGGCCGTCGCGGCCGGGCGAAGGCAGAAAAGCGGGCTGGTAAAAGGCAAGGAGTCTGACCTTTTTCCCCTCGTCCGTCCGCGCGGGGGGAGAGGGAGAGTACTCCACAAAAATTTTTTCCCCTTCGCTATTCCGAAACAGACTTCGGGCATATTCCGCTTCCTTTGCCGCTTTGTAGCCGGCATTGGGCGGCAGGCGGAACTCGTCCGTTTCCGGCGCATGCTTCAGGTAATGGAAAAGAGGGCATTGCCCGCTCCGGCGCGCTTCCGGCACGCGCTCCAGATAATGGAGGGTGTTGAAGCGGCGGCTGGGGTTTTTTCCTTCTTTCCAGCCCAGAGTGCAGTAATGTTCCAGAGGGGAAAGGCCGGAGCGGCGCGCCTCCGGGTATTGCTCCAGGTACCAGGCCGGATCGAACATTCTGGAATTTTCAAGAGCGGACCGCATATCCCCTTGCTGCGCCAAAGCGGAGATCCGGGTCGCCAGGTCGGGCGCTTTGCCTCCCATGCTCAGAGTGAGGCGCAGTTTAAGCTCATTCAGGGCCGGTTCCACGCAGGCCCATCCTTCCGGGTTGTTCTCCGGGGCCAGGGCAATACGCTCAAGATTCCTGCGCAGTAGTTCCGGCTCCGGCAGAGAGGAGGGGATGAGTTCACATATGTATTGCTGGACAAAGAAATGCCTGTTTTCCAGCAGGTACTCGTAGACAGCCCAGGGCAGAGAACAGGGCAGGCCGAACTCCCGGAATATGCCCGGAATCAGGAAGCAGGCGGAGGAGTTTTTTATTTCCAGGCCGGTCTGGGCGAAAAGTCTGGCCTGGCCCCTGGCCGTGAAAAAGCGCAGATGCGTTTTGTCCAGTATTCCCGAAGATAAATATTCAAAATCGCCGGCCAGGAGAGAAGCGGTCACATAGCTGTGCGCGACATTGGGCAGGGAGACCAGGAAGGAGCCTCCCGGCGCGAGCAGTTCCCGGAAACGGCTCAGGGCCGACCAGGGGGAGCGTAGGTGCTCCAGCACGTCTCCCATGAAAATATGCGTGAAAAGGCGGAAGAAACGGCTGAAATCCGCAAGGCGCAGACTTTCAATATCCTCCTGAAATATCTCTCTGTAAATGTTCTGCCGGCGGGCGTAATCCAGGGACGCCTGATCGTACTCCAGCCCCCAGAGCGTTGCCTCCAGCGTGTCGCGAAAAAAAAGGCCGTTGTCCCCGTAAGAGCAGCCTACGTCCAGGATCAGGCTCCGCCGGCGCATGTATCCGGCCGCCAGCACAGCGGGAGCGTTGTAGTCATAAAGGTAAAGCGGCGGGCGCTTGTAGACATCCTCCGCGGCCATCCGCGCTCTTTCCTCAGGCAGGATAATCTCTCCGGTTATCGGCGCGAATTCAGGAAGCGTGTGCAAAAGGCACTCCAGAGGGAGTATTCTGGAAGTATGCCCGGCCTCAAGGCAGAAATTTTCGAAATTCAGGGCGGAACCCGGGGGAGACAGGGGAGGTAATCCCCGGCGCGCCAAGGAGCTGTGCAAGATAAGACAGGGGCCGGCCAGGGCGTCCACAGGCGTTCCGGCGCGACATTCCGCGCCCAGCAGGCGGTGAACGCGCATTTTGTCCACGCCCTCTTCCCTGTTTTCCAACACTCGCAGTTTTCCCAGATAAGCCCGGAAACTTTTCCCGAGCAGATTTTTGATCCCGGCGCGGCCCAGCGGACCGTGCAGAGCCGAGGGATCGGCCCCGGCAAGCCGGGGAAGGGGATTTTCCAGAAACTCCAGGTCGTCGGAAGAAAAAATCAGCCAACCGTCAAGGTCGTCAGGGAGCGCCCGCAAAAAGGAGGAACAGCGTTCAGCAGCGGTTTCACCAGGATGATCCCGCTGAAAGAGGGGAAAGATGCGCAGGCTTTTTCCGGCCGCCGCCAACCTGGGGTTGTTGAGGATACAGCTTTCGAAGAGCAGCGGGTTTTCCACCGGAACGACCAGATAATGCACTCGAAGCCCTCAACGCGCTTAATATACTCGACAAGCTGAAGCAAGTAGCGCCTGGGATTATCGCCCGCAACGGGAGTGAACCCGCCTGTGCGCGTCTCTCAAGCGCAACTTGCTCCAGAGAATATCTTTACTTTATTTCAACTTCAGCTCCGGCTTCCACCAACTGCTTCCTGGCTTCTTCAGCTTTATCCTTGGCCACGGCTTCCAGCAGGGTGGAAGGCGCCCCATCAACTTTATCCTTGGCTTCTTTGAGTCCCAGCGCGGTCAGGGCGCGGACGACCTTGATGACGCTGATTTTGTTGGCGCCGGCGGCTTTGAGAATAACGGAAAATTCCGTCTTTTCCTCTTCCTCCGGAGCAGCGGCGGCAGCCGGAGAGGCCGCCACGGCCACAGCCGGAGCAGCGGCGGAAACGCCGAACTTTTCTTCCAGCTCCTTGATGAATCTGGAAAGCTCCAGCACGGTCATATTAGAAATAAAATCAATAACTTCTTCTTTAGTAACAGCCATGGTTTTCTCCTTGATCGATTTTTTGGCTAGGCGGCTTTCTTTTCTTCCAGCGCCTTGAGCGCATAAAGCAGGCCGCGGATGATGTTTCCGAAAAGTGACACGAAGTTGGTCGGCACGGCGTTCATCGTCCCCAGAGTCATGGCCAGAAGTTCCTGCCTGCCCGGCAGTCTGGCCAGTTCCTCCAATTGTCCGGCGTTGAGCACCTGCCCTTCCAGGTCGGCGTGCTTGATCGTCAGATTCTTGCTGGTTCTGGCGAAATCCGTCACCGCCTTGGCGAGGACTATCGGATCTCCGCGTCCGATGACCAGTCCGCAATTCTCGCGGAACATGTCCTTGATCGCATCGTGTCTGGAACCGGTAAAGGCAATGCGCGCCAGGGTATTTTTCACGACGACGAATTCTCCGCCGGTCGCGCGAATTTTTACCCTGAACTGCGTCATTTCTTCCACCGGCATTCCCTTGAAGTCCGAAACTATCGCGATGGACGAACCTTCCAATCTGGATTTGATCCGCTCGATGATCGCGCTTTTGGCGTTTCTGTTCACTCGATCCTCCTGGATCCCTGTGTTGCTGGTGGAATTACTGAGCCAAAAGACCTGTGGTCTGGGCAGGAAATTAAGGCCGGGTTTCGCCCGTCCGCCTGCCTTCTTGGACCCGGAAATTCCATTTCCCCTGCCGACAAAGCCGCCGCGCGGTTCAGGCCGCGGCTTTGAAAATCATTTGCTTTTATCCTTCAACGAACTTGCGGATGAGTACGGGATCGACCCGAAAACCCGGCCCCATGGTCGTGGAAACAGCCATGCTCACCATATAGGAACCTTTGGCTCCCGAAGGGCGGATTCGATTTATCTCCGCCAGCAGAACCTTGAGGTTGTCCAGGATTTTCTCAGGCCCGAAAGAGACTTTGCCCAGCGGAGCGTGAAGCACCCCGGCCTTGTCCACTTTGAACTCCACGCGCCCGGCCTTGACTTCTTTCACAGCCGAGGCCACGTCAAAGGTGACGGTGCCGGTCTTGGCGTTGGGCATCAGGCCGCGCGGCCCCAGGACGCGGCCAATCTGGCCTACCAGGGCCATCACGTCCGGCGTGGCGATGGCTGAGTCAAAATCCAGAAAACCTTCCTTCACCTTGGCCACCAGATCCTCTCCGCCCACAAAATCCGCTCCGGCCGCCTTGGCTTCGGCTTCTTTGTCCCCCTTGCAGAAAACCGCCACCCGGACGGTCTTGCCCAGGCCGTGGGGCAGGGCCACCGCGCCGCGCACCATCTGGTCGGAATATTTGGGGTCGACGCCCAGGCGCAGAGCCACATCCACCGTTTCGTCAAATTTGGCGTAAGCGAGGGACAGAGCCTTGCTTACAGCGTCTTCCACCTGGAGATCGAGGGCTGTTCCGATATTTTCGACAGCTTTGCGGTATTTTTTTCCATGTTTGGGCATTTACCCACCTTACCTTCACTCGTTTGAATCTCCTGCCCGGATTCCGCCGGCAAGCGGCTCGGGCAGTGCAATTGATTAAACTTTTCTACAGCAGTTTCACTCTCACCCGCCCGAGATAACATCAAGGCCCATGCTGCGGGCCGTGCCCAAAATGGAACGCTTGGCGGCTTCCAGATCCTTCGCGGTCAGATCCGGAAGCTTCAACCGGGCTATTTCTTCCACTTCTTTCATGCTGATGGCGCCGATTTTGTTCCGGTTGGGTTCGCCCGATCCCTTTTCCTTCTGCGCGGCCTTGAGCAGCAGGACGGAAGCCGGGGGGGTTTTGGTGATAAAACTGAAAGAACGATCCTGATACACGGTGATGATCACCGGAATAATCGTGCCTTTCTGGGCCGCGGTTTTGGCGTTGAAGGCCTTGCAGAACTCCATTATGTTCAGGCCGTGCTGGCCGAGAGCCGGGCCGACCGGCGGAGACGGGTTGGCCACTCCGCCCGGGATCTGCAGTTTGATTTTGGCGATTTCTTTTTTAGCCATGTTTGTTTTCCTCAAAAAGCCGGCTGAACCGGCAAAATACACTGGAAGGCCGCGTTTCTGGGAGACTAGCCCTTGGAAACCTGCACAAAATCAAGTTCAACCGGGGTCTGCCGCCCGAAAATGGAAACCGATACCCTGAGTTTGCCCTTGTCGAAGTTGACGTCTTCCACCATCCCGCTGAACCCGCCGAAGGGGCCGTCAATAACACGCACCTCGTCGCCGCGTTCGAAGTTGAATTTGGGCCGGGGTTGTTCGTGCCTGGTTTCCATCATGGCAAGTATGCGATCGGCCTCGCTGTCCAGCATGGGAGCCGGACGGTTTTTCCCTCCGACAAATCCCGTCACCTTGGGGATGGATTGGATAAGATGCCAGGACTGATCGTTCATCACCATGCGGATCATGACATAACCGGGATAGAATTTGCGCGTGAAGGTTTTCTTCTCTCCCCGTACCAGCTCTATGATGCGTTCCGTGGGGATGATGACCTTTTCCACGGCGCCGCCATCCTGACCAGTGCGCATCATTTCGCGTATGGTCTGTTCCACCCGGTTTTCAAAACCGGAATAGGTATGCACAATATACCAGCGGGCTCTGGGTTGCGCGCTTTCAACGTCGTTCATATTACATTCCCAAGGCTGTAATGGCCTGTACGGCCTTGACCAGCCCGAAATCAACAATACCGAGAAAAATGGACATAACGGCTACCAGAATGAGCACGGCCAGAGTGGTGACCCTTACCTCGGCCCGGGTGGGCCAGGTGACTTTCTTCATCTCCGCCCGCGACTCCTCAAAATAGTCGCGCGCCGCTTCTATTTTTCCGGAAAGGCCTTCAGTCACGCCGCCTTCAGTCTTGCCGCTCCGTGTAGCCATGTACGCCTCTGTTTCCGATAAATTTTTTCAACTCAACAACATTCCGGCAGTCTCCGCCCGGCGAAAATGGATTTGCCTGGCTGAACCGCCGCCTGAAAGGAATTTTCAAGCCTTCGTGGAAATCCCGCAAAATCATGGCAGGGCAGGAGGGATTTGAACCCCCAACCTACGGTTTTGGAGACCGCCGCTCTACCGTTGGAGCTACTGCCCTGTGCCTCCGCGCGTTTAGCGGGTTTCGCGATGAAGCGTGACCTTCTTGTCCCAAGGGCAATACTTTTTGAGCTCAAGCCTGCCTGTGGTGTTTTTTCTGTTTTTGCTGGTGGCGTAATTGCGCCGCTTGCATTCCGTACAGGCCAGCAGGATGTTGCTTTTATTCTTTTTTTCCTTAGACATCGCTTACTCCAGAATTTCGGAAACCACGCCCGCCCCCACAGTATGGCCGCCTTCACGGATGGCAAAGCGCAGACCCTGCTCCATAGCTATGGGATGGATGAGCTGCACGGTGAAGGTGGAATTGTCGCCGGGCATGATCATTTCCACGCCGCTTTCCAGAGAGATCACTCCGGTGATGTCGGTGGTGCGGAAGTAGAACTGCGGGCGGTAATTCGAGAAGAAGGGGGTATGCCGGCCGCCTTCTTCCTTGGAGAGCACATAGACCTCGCCCTTGAACTTGGTGTGCGGGGTGATGGATTTGGGGGCCGCCAGCACCTGGCCGCGTTCCACTTCCTCGCGTTTGATGCCGCGCAGGAGTATTCCCACATTGTCGCCGGCCTGTCCCTGATCCAGAAGCTTCCTGAACATTTCCACTCCGGTGCAGGTGCTTTTCTGGGTATCCCGGATGCCGATGATCTCCACTTCATCCCCCACCTTGATCACGCCCCGTTCAATGCGGCCGGTCACCACTGTGCCGCGCCCGGAGATGGAGAAAACGTCCTCAATGGGCATAAGGTAGGGTTTGTCGATGTCGCGTTTGGGTTCGGGAACATAGTTGTCGCAGGCGTCCAGAAGCTGGAGCACTCCCTTGACGTCGTCTGAATTGATGTCGCCCGACTCCAGCGCCCTGAGGGCGGAGCCGCGCACCACCGGGATATCGTCGCCGGGGTAGCCGTAGCTAGTGAGCAGCTCGCGCACTTCCAGCTCCACCAGTTCAAGCAGTTCTTCGTCGTCCACCATATCGCACTTGTTGAGAAAAACCACCAGACTGGGCACGCCGACCTGACGGGCCAGCAGAATGTGCTCGCGGGTCTGGGGCATGGGGCCGTCGGTGGCGGCCACCACCAGAATGGCCCCGTCCATCTGGGCCGCGCCGGTGATCATGTTCTTGATGTAGTCGGCGTGGCCGGGACAATCCACATGCGCATAGTGGCGTTTTTCCGTTTCATATTCCACATGCGCGGTGGCAATGGTTATGCCGCGCTCTTTTTCTTCCGGGGCCTTGTCGATTTCATCAAAAGAGATAAAGGTGCCGAGCTTGCGCATACTGGCCACTTTAGTAATGGCCGCGGTAAGAGTCGTCTTGCCGTGGTCGATATGGCCGATGGTGCCTATATTGACATGCGGCTTGTTTCGTACAAATTTTTCCTTGCCCATAATTAACTCCCTCTGCTGTTAACTTTTTACGTTCCAATGAAGTAAAATATGCCTGGAGCCCACAAGCAGGATTGAACTGCTGACCTCATCCTTACCAAGGATGCGCTCTACCAACTGAGCTATGTGGGCATGCTGAAGACTGCGTTTGTGGCAGAGAACGTGGCATTGGGGATGGAGCGGGAAACGAGACTCGAACTCGCAACCCTCAGCTTGGAAGGCTGATGCTCTAGCCATTGAGCTATTCCCGCGCATTCGCCGTAGTTCTCCGACAGACGCACTGTCTCCTACAGCCCTTTGCCGTTCGCACGGCTTCAAGAAATCTCCCCGGACTTAATCCGGGCATGTGCCCTCTGCTTACCCCTAAAGAAAAAGATAAGCAAGCGGCCTTTTCCTCCCGGCGCGCTGAAAACGCTCCGGCTCCCGAGGAACCGCCGGTTCGCGTTCCGGCGGAAAAATGGTGGTGGGGGATGGATTCGAACCACCGTAGTCGTTTGACGGCAGATTTACAGTCTGCTCCCTTTAGCCGCTCGGGCACCCCACCCCTTCAGGACTCCGGAGCTGGTGATGGGACTTGAACCCGCAACCTGCTGATTACAAATCAGCTGCTCTGCCAGTTGAGCTACACCAGCCGGTAAGCATGTGCTAATATCCAGAGCGCGATAAAAAGGCAAGTAAAAAAACCGGGGAATGGGGCTTATTCCTCGCCGCTCTCTTCCAGTTTCTGCTTCAGAAGATCCCCCAAGCTCTGGCTGCCGCCCACATCCGGGCTTCCCGCGCGCATTTCGGCGCCGGCCTTTTTGCCGCCCTCGGCGCTTTCGTCCAGAATTTGCTTGACGGACAGGCCAAGCCTTCTTTCCTCGGCGGAAACGTGAATGACTTTGGCTTCAATCGTCGCTCCTTCCTTATAAAGCTCGGTGGGATTTTTTATCTTCTTGCTGCTGATTTCCGAAACATGCACCAAGCCTTCAATGCCTTCCTGCACCTCCACGAACAGGCCGAAATCGGTGATATTGGTGATGACCCCGGTCACCACGGAACCTGTGGGATATTTATCCGGCACGTAGCTCCAGGGATCTTCGTGCAATTGCTTGACACCCAGGGTGAATTTCTCGTTTTCCTGGTCCACTGTGAGCACCTTGGCCTGCACGGTGTCTCCGACCTGATACAATTCATTGGGATGGCGGATTTTTTTGGTCCAGCTGATGTCGGAAACGTGGATCAATCCGTCAATGCCGTCTTCAATGCCTATGAACATGCCGAAATCGGTGATGTTTTTGATGACTCCCTCCAGGACTGTGCCTTCAGGGAATTTGACGGCCACCACGTCCCAGGGGTTTTCCCTGATTTGCTTCATTCCCAGGGAAATACGCTTTTTCATGGAGTCAACCCCCAGCACGACCACGTCCACTTCGTCCCCCGGGTGCACCATCTGGGAAGGGTGGCGGAGCTTGCGCGTCCAGGACATTTCCGAGATATGCACCAGACCCTCCACTCCGGATTCAAGCTCCACAAAGGCCCCGTAATCCACAAGATTGGTCACCTTGCCCTTGAAGGTGGAACCGGCGGGGAATTTTTCATTGATGTCCAGCCAGGGATCCTCCACCATCTGCTTCAGGCCGAGAGAAACCTTGTTGCTTTCCCGGTCAAAGGAAAGAACTTTCAATTCCAGTTCCTGCCCCAGGGTGACCAGTTCCTTGGGGTGGCGGATGCGTTTCCAGGACATGTCGGTAATGTGCAGGAGTCCGTCCAGGCCTCCCAGGTCCACAAACACGCCATATTCGGTTATATTTTTGACCTTTCCGCGTACAAGCTGCCCTTCCTGCAGGGTGGTGAGCAGATCATGGCGCTTGGAATCGCGGTCCTCTTCCAGAAGCACGCGGCGGGATACAATCACGTTGCTGCGCCGGCGGTTTATCTTGAGGACCCGGAATTCGTATTCCTGGTTAACCAGAGCGTCCATATCCGGCACAGGGCGCAGATCCACATGCGATCCGGGCAGAAAGGCCTCCACGCCTCCGAGATCGACTGTGTAGCCGCCCTTGATGCGGCGCATGATTCTGCCTTTGCAGGTGCCGTTGTTTTCAAGCACGGATTCAAGCTGGTCAAAGACCTGCATACGCTTGGCCTTCTCATAGGACAGAATAATGGAGCCTTCCTGTTCGTTTTTGCGAACCACGAAGACGTCCACCCTGTCGCCGACAGCCACATTGAGCTTGCCTCCGGAGTCGATGAACTCAGCCGCGGGAATCTGGCCTTCGGATTTAAAGTTCACGTCCACCAGCACAGTGTCGGCATCAATACGCACCACTTCTCCCTTGACAATGGCCCCTTCCTCCAGATCGCCGAAGTCCGGGTTCAGATAATTTTCCAGGGCGCTTTCAAAATTGATGTCGCCATCAAAACCTGAGTCTTGTTCCGGTTTTACTGCCATTAACTTCCTCCAAACCGCACGATTCCCTATTATCAAAAATTAAGGTTGGGTTCTCATATCAAAATAGTTAAATTTGTACAACAGGAAAAAAAATGTCAATGCAAAATTTTGCGGCAGGTGGCGAAGCTCGGGCGCGTTGTGGACAAAAGGCTCAGCCTGGGGCAGAATGACGAAAAATAATTTTCCGGAGTATCCATGCCCATACGCCGACGCCTTGATCTCGAGAGCGAGCCGGTTTTTCTGATGGACGGTTCCGCCTATATCTTCAGAAGTTTTTACGCCAACCAGAACATGAGCCGCTCCGACGGCGCGCCCACCAACGTGCTGTATATGGTGTTGCGTCTGCTTTTCAGAATACTCCGGGAAGAAAATCCGGTCTATTTCGCCTTTGTGCTGGACGGTCGGGGAGAGAACTTCCGGCATCGCCTGTATTCGAAATACAAGGGCAACCGTCAGGCCACGCCCGAGCCCCTCTCGGCCCAGATACCTCCTTTGTGTTCGGCTTTGGATTTTCTGGGTCTGCCCCTGATCGTCTCCCGGGACTGCGAGGCTGATGACTGCATTGCCTCTCTGGCGGCCCGTTTCAGCCCGGAATGTCCAGTGCTGATCCTGGGGGCGGACAAGGATTTGCGCCAGTGTCTTTCTCCGGCGGTATCCATGTGGGATCCCTCGAGCAGGGAGGAGCGCCTGCTCACCCTGGAGGATTTCCGGCGCGAACAGGGTTTTGAACCTGAATTCTGGCCGGACTACCAGGCCCTGGTGGGCGACTCCAGCGATAATATTCCGGGAGTTCCGGGCATAGGCCCCAAGGGGGCGGAGACTCTTCTGCGCTCCTTCAGGGGGCTGGAGGAAATTTTCGGGCACCTGCCGGCTGTTCCGCCCGCTCTGCGCAAAAAGCTGGAAGGCATGGAAGAAAGGGCCCAGCTCTCGCGCCGCCTGGCCGCGTTGCGCCTGGACGTCTCATCCGGGGTGGTTCTGGATTCCATACGCCGGAGGGAACAACGCGGACCTGAACTGCTGTCTTTTTTGCGCTCTTACGAGCTGCGCTCTTTGGAGCGGGAGTTTCTCTCCATGCTGCGCCTGGACTCTATGGCGCGGGAGCGGGACGCTTTTTGCGGAGGAAAGCCCTCTTCCGCCGAGGCAGGGGATTCTCCCGGCGGAGATGGGCCCGGGTCCGGCCTTTCCGCGTCCGGGAGAGATTCCGCCAGCTCGGACAGGACGCCGGAAGCGGGCGCCCGTTCCGGGCTGGACCGGCCTTCCCCGGACAGGGCGGAGGCAGCCCGCATGGAGCAGGGCAGCCTTCTGGAGGTTCTGGAGGACCTTTCTTCCCGGCGGCTGGATATTTTACCGCTTCTGCGCGGCCCCGAGGATATTCCGGAGGCGGAGGCCCTGGCCCTGATTCCCCTGCGCCAGGCCGGCGGAGCGGATAATGACCGGCGTCTTCTCCTGGGGGATGAAACCCGCGCTTTTATCTGCGATTTGTCCGGGGCCGCGCCCGCTTCCGGGCGGGAGAGAGCCGCGGAATACGCGGACGTAGCGCCGGAATCTCCTGTCCTTTCCGGCTTGATTCGCCGTCTGTCCTCTTCTCCGGGGAGGAGACTGGTCGTGCCGGCTTTGAAGGAAATGTGCGAGTCCTGCCCGGAGCTGCGGCGCATACCCCCGGATCGCTGTTTTGATCTGGGCCTGGCCGCCTGGCTGCTCAGCCCGGAGGAATACGACTACAGTTTCCCCAGGCTGTTGCGCCGATGGGGGCCGGAAGTCCCCCTGGCTCCCGGGGATAAAGACGCTCCCCTCCCCACGGCCCTGGCCCTGTTCATGGAGAAGCTCTTCCGGGAAAGATTGCGTTCCCTGCAGCTTGATTCCCTGCTGCGCGATCTGGAAATGCCCTTGATTCCGGTTCTTCTGGATATGCAGGAAACAGGCCTGGGCATTGATTCCGATGCTTTCAGGCGCTTTCTGGACGAATCCAGGGCGGAGCTGGAGGCCCTGACCGGGAGCATTTATGCGGCTGCCGGCCGGGAATTCAACATTCGCTCTTCCCGCCAACTGGGCGACATTCTCTATTCCCTGCCGGATATGCCCAAGGCGCGCAAGACCGCCGGCGGCCAGATTTCCACGGCCCAGGACGCGCTGGAAAAGCTGCGGAACCGGCATCCTGTAATTCAGTTGATCCTGGATTATCGCAAACTGGAAAAATTGCGTTCCACCTACCTGGAGCCTCTCCCCAAGCTGGCGGACGCGCGGGGTCGCCTGCACACCAGCTTCAACCAGACCGCCACCGCCACCGGGCGTCTCTCCTCCAGCGGCCCCAACCTGCAGAACATACCGGTGCGCGGGCCTCTGGGCAGCCGCATGCGCGCCGGGTTTACCGCCGCTCCCGGGAATCTCCTGGTTTCAGCCGACTATTCCCAGATAGAGCTGCGCGTTCTGGCGCATCTCTCTCAGGACCCCACACTTCTGGAAGCCTTCCGCCGGGGCGAGGACATTCACGGCCGCACAGCCGGGTTGCTCTTTGACCTGTCTCCGGCGGAGGTGAGCCCGGATCAGCGCCGCAAAGCCAAGACCATCAATTTCGGGCTCGTCTACGGCATGGGGCCGCAGAAACTGGCCCAGGATCTGGGCGTGAGCCTGAAAGAGGCCAAGGGTTTCATCGCGCGTTATTTCGAGCGCCTGGACAGGCTGCGCGCCTATTTTGACGCTGTGGAGCAAAGCGCCAGGGAAAACGGCTATGTAAGCACCATGACCGGGCGCCGCCGTTTCTGCCCGGATATTCTTTCCGCCAATCCGCAACTGCGCTCCCAGGCCAGACGCCAGGCCATCAATACCTGCATTCAGGGGAGCGCGGCCGACATCATCAAGCTGGCCATGCTGGCCGTGGCCCGCGATGCGGAACTGAAAAGCCTGAAAGCCAGGCTGGTTCTGCAAATCCACGACGAGCTGCTTCTGGAATGCCCGGAGGCCAATGCCGGAGCGGCCGGGGAGAGGCTGGCCCGCCTGATGTCCGGCGTCACCCCCGGAGGACAGAGGCTTTCCGTCCCCCTGGCCGCGGACTACGGCAGCGGAAAAAGCTGGGCGGACGCGCATTAGCCTGGATATTGCATCACACCTGCTTCGCCAATTTGCTGCTCAGAGGGAAGCGCCAAGGATACGTATGCGGTGATGTGCTGCCATCCTTCTTGACTTGATTCCACTCGCAATCAAATTTTTGCTTTTTCCCTCGTAATCAGATAGTTGTACTCCATTCCCAATACTCACGCTAGCAAGTATTTTTACCGGTGCCGGAGGACAGCACTACGAATCTTCTCAAACATTCAACCACCGGAGGATTTTACGTTATGCGCTTTGTTGTAGCATTTCTTTCCTTTTTGTCTCTGTTTCTGTCCGGCGGCGCGTTTCCCGCCCAGGCCGCCGATAAGACGTACACCAACGCTATAGGCATGGAGTTCATCCTTATCCCCTCCGGTTCGTTCATGATGGGGTCGGACAAGAAGAATGACAACACTGCCGAAGACGACGAAACGCCGCAGCACAGAGTGACGATCAGCAAGCATTTTTTCCTGGGCAAGTATGAGGTGACGCAAGCGCAGTGGGAAGCGGTCAGGGTCATTCAATTCTTCCGAATCTGACGAGCCGCAGTGCTGTTTGTTTGTTTTCCGCGAGGATTTCTATCCCCTCAGTGATATTTTCATACCCCAGCAGATGGAGCAAAGTAATT
>JAISOL010000059.1 GCA_031275645.1 Deltaproteobacteria bacterium | reverse complement strand
TTTGGACTCAATGAGCAGATTTTGGTCAGAAAAGCTGAAAAATCTCTTCTTTTCATGTTCACCTCTGACCGACCATCTACTACATTTCAATAATTAAAGCAACTAGAGCCAACTTTTTTTTGCGCTCTCTGGTGTCCACAAGGGAAATAAGCCTCTTGACCTTTCCGGCAAGCATGGCTATGTTTTGAGCGGGTGGTCAGGGGTGCGCAAACACCCCTGACCGTGGGACAATCCCCCTGTAAGGGTTACAGGTTTCATGCCCCGGTATGGCTGGCTTCCTAATAACAAGCGCCACAACGATACCGGCCGCTATGGCGGCCGTGCGTCCAGCAGGGATTGCTCCATAGGCATCACCCCCCTGTCGGAGACTCGGAGGATTGCCCCGCAAATCTTCTATCCCATTCCTCTCTGCGCCTCATCAGCAGGGCCGCCTGTGGGGGCATGCGGCACGGCGCGCATCATGCGGATATTCAGGCTAAGCAGGGCGGGATAAGGCGTCCGGGGCGGTATTCGGGCCGATCTGCGAAAATTTCGCGGGCGGAGCAAAAACGCGGGCCAGGTCGGAGTCCGGGTGGTTGCCGCAGCGCCGGTAATCGTCAAAGTCAATTTCGATCTTATGCCGTATGCGGATTTGCTGCAGTTCCCAGGCCAAGCGCGCGTAATATTCCAGAGACGCGTTTTTTTCCTTGCCGAAGATGCTGCCCGGCCTCGGCTGCCAGACCATATTGACGGTGCTGACTCCCTGGCCGGCAAGCTCTTCCGCCTCCGACAGCACGGCTTCAAGGGCTTCCTCCTCGCTTCTGAAGCCAAACGGCCGGACAAGTTCCACGCCCGCGACTATGCCTGTGTTCACCAGACCGGGCCCGACCACTTCCACGGCCTCGATCAGCCTTTTTTTCCATTCCGCATAACCCACCCAGCGCGCCTTGCCGGGGCAGACTATTCCGAAAAGGCGTTCGTTCAGCACTTCAATATTCATGGTCACGCTTGTGACGCAGGTATTGTCGTAAAGACGCCGCAACTGTTCTCTGCTCACCGCCGAAAGGGCTATCTGGCAGGGAATTTTGGAGGAGGTGAAATGTTTGCCGATGGCCTTGAGGACATCA
Organism: Deltaproteobacteria bacterium; assembly: GCA_031275645.1. GTDB lineage: Bacteria > Desulfobacterota > Desulfovibrionia > Desulfovibrionales > Desulfovibrionaceae > WRHT01. The sequence goes on along the minus strand of JAISOL010000059.1, from coordinate 21,122 downwards.
ATGTAAAAATCTATCTCCGCGTCAAAGGCCTTGTCTCCGTGAAAGTCGGAACCGGCGGTCAGAAAGACGGCGGTGTGGCGGCCCGGCTCCTTCACCGCTTCGGCTACGGTTTCCGAAAGGTCTTCGAGATCCACTTTGACCGGCATTTTCAGTTCGGCCGACTGCTGTTTCACGTTATTTACTATATCGCAGAAGCGGCAGCCTTCGCGGCGCGTCCAGAAATGGCAATAGCGGTTGGCGGCCACATAGATTCTCTGCGGGCGTGCGCTCGCCACATTTTGCATGAGTGTGCCTTTTGAGGTGAGCTTGTCATAATAGACCGGCTTTTCCCAGTAAAACGCTTCGTCAAGAATTTCTCCGTGATCCTTAATCACGAGTCCGTTATTTTCGGCATCGACAATATAGGGATCGGCGTCAAGGGGCGTCGGCGTCGTGATGACGCTCGTCCCGTCACGCAGGAGCAGCGCTTCCGGACGGAGCTTGAAATCGCCGTCGCGCGTGCCGAAGATATGCGTGCCCACGACCTGGTGCACCCGCGGATCGAAAAGTTTCAACGCTTCTTCGGTATAATGCACGCCGCGTCTGTGCATGTCGATCTTCAGAAGAATCAGTCTCGGAAATTTCGGGTACTTGGCGGCGACCGCCTCAAAATTCAAGGTTGAACGGACAGGATGCTCTGCGCTGCTCATCAAAATCTCCTTCTTATGAGGGAGTCCTCTCCCTCAAACTTCCACGGCGGGGGAAAATGATTTCCCCGATCAATCGGCTCTTTTCCGGGACGGGGAAGCGAGCCTGTCCAGATGATTGAAGTAGGGATGCAGCCTCTTTTCCTCTCGCAGCCTGAGCGCGAGCGTGCGTTCTTCCGTTCCTTCGGGCCGCAGAAACCAGACGCAGGCGAGATCGACATTACCGTAACACGCACGCGCGCGTTCGTAATGCCGCTTGAATATCCTGCCGCTGATGAATGAATACCTCGGCCTGGCCCTGACGACGAAACTCCTTTCGTCGGGAGTGAACAGCAGTATGGAAACCTGGCGATCATACCAGAGATCGGCCGTGAGGTTGCGATTGGTGACCGAATGTTCAAAAAGTTCCCAGTAGATGACCTCTCCCCCCTCATGGCTGAGCGACTGCTTTACCGCCGCGTGGGGAGTCCCCTCTCCGTCGGTGGTCACGAGAATTTTTATGACGCCGGGAGCGTCCAGAAAATTCAGAGCTTCATTCCCCATTTTCGTATCGTCCTGTTTTCCAATGTCTTGAAGAAAAGATTTTCCACCAGCACCCCGATGATGATGATGGCCATAAGGCCGGAGAAAAGTTCCGCGATTTCAAGCTGGTTTTTCTTTTCAAAAATGAACCAGCCTATGCCGCCGCCTCCGGAATTTGTTCCGAAAACGAGTTCCGCGGCTATGAGCGTGCGCCATGAAAAAGCCCAGCCTATCTTCAAGCCTGTGAGAATATGCGGCAAAGCGGCCGGCACCAGAATTCTGAAGATAAACCCCGCTCCGGAAAGCCCGTAACCGCGTCCCACCATGCGCAAGGTCGGGCTTACGCCTGTGAAGCCGGCATAGATATTGAGGGCCAGGGGCCAGATGACCGAATGCACCATGACGAAAATGATGCTCGCGTAGCCGAGCCCGAACCATAAAAGAGCCAGAGGCAACAGGGCTATGGCGGGCAGCAGGTTGAACATGCCCGTGCAGAGTTCAAGCAGATCGGTGCCCAGGCGCGTTGTAACAGCCAGCGTGGTGAGCAGACCGGCAAGCACAAGCCCCATACCGTAGGCAACGCAGAGAATTTTTAAGGAATTTAAAATGTTGTTTGTAAGCTCTCCTTCCATGCAACTTCTGAAGAAAGCCGCGACCGTATTGGCGAATGTCGGCAAAACGAGTTCATTGCCGAGAGCCGCGGCGTAAACTTGCCAGAAAATCGCCAGAACGGCGAGCAACAGGCCCTTACGCACCGGGGATATGCGGAAGATTCGTCTGGCGGCGGATATTTTCTCCGCTGCCGGGGGCAAAGGTTCCGGCGCGCCGGAGTTGAGGCCGCGGTCAGCCGGGTGGAGCGGAAAAATCTGAGCGGGAGGAGTTTGCATCAGATGGAATACTCCGGGGCGTCTCCGAGCAAAATCCTGGAAATACGCTCTCTCAGGCGGATAAGCGCGGGATTGTCGAGTTCGTTGTGCGCGGTTATGTCAATGTCGAATTCCGCTGTCACCCGGCCGGGGCGGGGCGAGAGGATTATCACGCGCGAACCCAGAATCAGCGCCTCTTCGATGCTGTGTGTCACGAAAAGCATGGTAAACCTGGATTCGCTCCAGAGCGCGAGGAGATCTTCCTGCATTTTCCGGCGCGTCAGGGCGTCAAGAGAGGCAAAAGGTTCGTCCATGAGAATGATCGCCGAATGGACGGCGAGGCAGCGGGCAATGGCCACTCTCTGTTTCATCCCGCCGGACAGGCTGTGCGGGTATGAATGTTCGAATCCGCCAAGGTTGATTTTTTTCAAAAGAACCTGAGCCTCGTTTACGGCTTCGGCTTTTGTTGTCCTGCGGGTGTTCCGGATGGCGAAAACGATATTTTCGAGAGCCGTTTTCCAGGGCAGCAACTGGTCGAACTCCTGAAACACCATTCCGCGGTCAATGCCGGGACGGGTTATGACTTTTCCATCGAGAAGAATTTCGCCTTCGGCGGGGTGAATATGCCCTCCTATGGCCTTGAGCAGGGTCGACTTGCCGCACCCGGAGGGACCGAGGAGAACGAGCCTGTCGCCCCGGCCTATGTCGAAACTCACCCTGTAAGTGGCTGTCAGCATGTATTCCGGCGTGTTATACTGAAGCGTCACCCCGCGCGCCCGCAACAGAGGCTCCCGCGGAACAGCGGGAGCGTGCAGCGCGGCGAGATCTTCCTCGGTCAGAGGAGGGGCGTCTTCTTTCACGGAGCTTTTCATATGAAACGCCCTATTGCCCGGGAAATTGAAAATACAGATCTTTCCAGGTCCCGGGTTTCGTTTTTATGGCCTTGATGGCGTACATGAAATCCGCATAGTCCGCCGCTCCTTCCGGTTCAGCCAGAAAGGAGCTCTGGGGGTTTTCGAGAATGGCCAGGATCAGATCCAGGGGCTCTTTGGATCTTTCCACCTTCAGATACAGTTCGGCCGCCTGTTTTTTGTTGGCCTGGATCCATCGGGAAGCTTCATTGACGGTTCTGTTCACCAGACGGAAAATTTCCGGGTGTTTTTCATAAAATTTCTGATTGCCGGAGAGCACCTGACTGACTGTGGGGCCAAGAAGGTCATGGGAATTCAGCACGGCATGAAGGCCGGCCCGCAGCTCCCTCGTGGCGAAGGGTTCCGAGGCGAAATGGGCGGTTATCTCCGATCTCCCGCTTGTCAGCGCGATATAGGCGTCGGCGTGCTTCATCTGTACGGTGAGATCGTCCAGTTTGTCGTAATTTTCCGTCCCGTACAATTTCGCGACGGCAATTTGCAGAAGAAGAGACTGAAGCGAAACTTTCAGCGAAGGCACCGCGATTTTGTCCTTGCCCGCAAAGTCGGCTATGCTCTTTATGTCCGCTCTGGCGGTGGTGAGCACCACCGGCAGGCCCGAGAGAACGGCAACGATCTTCACCTGGCCTTGCGTTTTGTCCCAGAGGCGCAGAAAAGGCGGAACTCCGCCCGAAATGAGATCGACCGATCCTGAAAGCAGGGCCTCATTGACGGCGGCTCCCCCGCTGAGTTCCGTCCAGGTGACGGTGAAATCCTTGATGCCCTCGGCCGCCGCGTTTTTTTCAAGCAGTTTCTGCTCCTCAATGACAAGAAGCGGCAGATAGGAAATGCCGGCCTGCCGGCAAATGCGCAGTTCAACGGCGTGCGCGACGGAAACGGCCGAGGCGGCGGCAAGGAAGAAAAGCAGCGGAAAAGCGATGAACTTGTGCATGACGGCTCCGGTGTTAAGGTATTCCCGCCCGTTATTACGGCAGGCAGGGAGGAAATGAAGGTAGCGGGGTTTTTGCGGAAGAAAAAATACCAAGTTCAGATATAAATATATTTTTTTCTGATTGCGGACTCGAAAAATCCGCGCTTTCAGCAGATGCGGGGCAGTTGTTCGCCTTCCAGCATTCCCAGCAGACGCTCGCCGCCCAGAGCGGTTTTGAGGATCACCTGGCCGGGCGCGGCTTTGTATTGTTCTCCCGGAGCCAGCACCACGCCTATTTGCGCGGCCTGGCGCCCCTCAGGGAAGCGGCGCATGATCTCCAGAGCCTCGGGAGCTTCTTCCGGGGGCAGGATGCAGATCAGCTTTCCTTCGTTGGCGAGATAAAGGGGATCCAGGCCGATGAGGGCGCAGCCCGCGAGCACCTCCGGGGTAAAGGGTAGAGAGTCCTCCCGCACGACGCAGACAACTCCCGACTGCCCGGCTATTTCGTTCAGGGTGGTGGCGAGCCCCCCCCGGGTCGGGTCGCGCAGGACGTGCACTTCCTTAAGTCCGCGCAGCAGGGCGCCGACCATGTGATTGAGCGGGGCGGAGTCGGAACGCAGCCTGGGGCTCAGATTCAGCTTGCTGCGGCTGGAAAGGACGGTCAGCCCGTGATCCCCCAGAGTCCCGGAAAGCAGGATGGCGTCTCCGGGGCGGGCGTTTTTTCCCTGCGGCGGACGGGAGACGAGAATGCGGCCTATGCCGGTGGTATTGATGAAGAGCTTGTCCGCCGCCCCTCTGGGAACCACCTTGGTGTCGCCGGTGACAATCAGGACCTGGGCCCCGGCGGCGGCCTCGGCCATGCTCCTGGCCAGCTTTTCCAGCAGAGCGACGGAAAAACCCTCTTCAATAATGAAGGCGCAGCTCAGATAGGCGGGGTCAGCGCCGAGCATGGCCACATCGTTGACCGTGCCGTGCACGGCCAGGCTGCCGATGTCGCCGCCGGGGAATTCCAGCGGGTCAACGGTATAGGAATCCGTGCTCATGGCCAGGGGACCGGAAAGATCCAGCCGGGCCGCGTCGTCCATTTCTTCCAGGATGGGATTGGAGAAAAATTTGAAAAAAAGGCCGCGGATCAGCCTTTGCGAGGCTCTTCCGCCGCTGCCGGCATCAAGGAGAATTACAGGTTCAGACATGGGACAGCCTCGGATTGTATTTATAGTGGGCGGCGCAGCCGCCTTCGGTGGACACCATGCACGGCCCGGCCGGGTGCGCCGGAGTGCAGGCCCGGCCGAAGAGCGGACACTCCGGAGGCTCTATCCTTCCCCTGAGCACCAGACCGCAGCGGCAGCCCGTATTCTCCCGCGCTTCGGGCAGGGCCGGATCAAAGACCTTCCAGGCGTCGAAACGGGCATAGGCCTCTCCCGGAACCAGTCCGCTCCCGGGAATCCTGCCCAGGCCGCGCCAAAGGGCGTCCCGGATCGTGAAAACTTCCAGCAGAATTTTTCTGGCCCTGGGATTGCCCCGCGCCGAAACCGCCAGCCTGTACTGGTTCAGGATTTCCGCTTTCCCGGCTATTTTGCGTTCAAGGAGCAGCAGCAGGGACTGCAGAATATCCGCCGGGGAAAATCCGCTCACCACGGCGGGCTTTCCAAACTCGTCCGCAATGAAGGCATAAGGTTCCAGACCGAGAATAGTGGAAACGTGCCCGGGCAGGATGAAGGCGTCGATGGAAAGGGAGGCCGACCCCGGGGCAGCCTTCTCCGGGCTTTCCTTTTCTTCCAGCAGGGCGCGCAGGGCCGGAGGCACCAGCTTGTGCATGCTCAGCACGAAAAAGTTGCGCAGATCCAGTTCCAGGGCCTTTTGCAAGGCAACCGCCACCGCGGGGGCGGTGGTCTCAAAACCGACGCCCAAAAAAACGACCTTGTCCCGGGGATTGGCGCGCGCGAGGCTCAGGGCTTCCAGAGGGGAATAAAGCACATCCGCTCTGGCCCCTCTGGCCTGGGCATCCTTGAGGCTCTGCCCGTCGGGCCCGGGCACGCGCAGCAGATCCCCGAAGGTGGCCAGACGCACTCCGGACATGCCGGCCAGACTCAGACAGGCCGCTATCTCCCGATCATGGGTAACGCACACCGGGCAGCCGGGGCCGGAGATATGGGTCAGGGCGGCCGGCAGGAGGCTGCGCAGGCCGCTGCGGAAGATGCTCACGGTATGCGTGCCGCATACTTCCATGAAACGCAGGGAATTACCGCTTTCCCGGAGGAGATTTTCCAGTTTCCTGAGCAAATCGCGGCACAGTCCGGGGTCGGAAAAATGCTTCAGCGCGGCAAAAAGATCGCGTTCACTAGAGGTCATGCGGGCTCCATTATTATTCGACGCAGGCCACGCGGTTCCCTCCGGCGGCCTTGGCCCGGTAAAGCGTCCTGTCCGCCAGGGAGAGGTGCTCGTCCACGGACAGGGGGGCTTTTACGGTATGTACCCCGAAACTGGCCGTAAGGCGAATTTTGACTTTGCCCTGGATAAAAGGCGAGCTCTCCAGAGATTCGCGCATGCGTTCGGCCGCCACGCGGGCCTGCTCCGGATGGGAATCCGGAAGTATCACTATGAATTCGTCTCCGCCCCAGCGATAGAGTCTGTCCTGGCTGCGCAGGGATTTTTCCAGAATTTCGGTTGTGCGGCACAGTATTTCGTCTCCCAGCATATGCCCGTAGCGATCGTTTATTTCCTTGAAGCGATCCAGGTCAATCAGAATAAGGCTGAAGTTCTCGCCGGAACGCATGTACAAAGAGAGCAGGCGCGTGAGCTGGATATCGCATTGCCGCCTGTTTCCCTGTCTGGTGAGGGGATCGGTCAGAGAATATTCTTCCATTTGCCTGTTGAGGACGAAAAGATGACGCAGGAATTTTCTGAGGCTCAAATCCGCCGCGAAGGATATGCCGTAAAGCACTAACATGGAGACGACGAAGCGCAGACGCAGGGTCGGCTCAAGCCGCGCATGCAGCAGAGCCTGGGTAGGGGGAACGAAGAGCGCGATCGCCATGCCTGTGAAAAGCAGAAAAAAGATCAGGCCGGATCTGGTGCTCAGGCAGAAGACCACCAGGGGAGGAATCCAGAAGTAATAGTAGAGGACGCTTTCCGTTGTCCGCTCGTTTATGAGGTAGCAGAAGCAAAGGGCCAGGAGACAGGCGGAAGTGACGAGCCTGGGGAGGGCGGTGTTTCCGGTCCGCGGCGCGTAGGCGCAGCACAGACAAAGTATGGGCAGGGATATGAATAAAGGCAGCAGAGTCACGCCGCCGGGAAAAAGGAGACCCACGATCAGGGCGAGGCAGAGCAGAGACAGGGAGGCCAGGCAGTAAAAGCAGGTCAGGGCCAGATCGTGCCAGAGCCGGGGAGAAACGTCGGGGTCGAGCGGCAGGCGGCTGTGCTCGGAGGACATTATCCAGCGCGCGTACAGGCGCATAAAGGAAAACAGGCCCAGGCGGAGGCGCTCTGGAGCGGCCGGATCCGCGCGGCTGGAGCCTGTCCGGAGCGGGCCGGGGGTATCATACGACTTGGGAGGCATCAATCATGATCCTGTTGCGTCCGGACTCTTTGGCGGCATAGAGCAGGGAATCCACTTTTTCCAAGGCCTGCTCAATAGTTTCGTTTTTTCTGCAGTAATACGCCCCGAAGCTTATGGAACAGGATATGCTTTTCCCCTCGTGGAGGCAGGGGGAATTGAACACGGCCAGACGCAGTTGTTCCGCCACATTGGCAATGTCCTTCTGCTTCACTCCCAGAACAATGATCATGAATTCCTCGCCCCCCCAGCGGAAGACGCCGTCCTGGCGGCGCACCCGCCGGAGCATGGCCTCGGCCACATGCCTGAGTACCGCGTCTCCGGCGGCATGTCCGTACTGATCGTTGAGCCTTTTGAAATTATCGATATCGCCCATGAGCAGGCAGAAACTTTCATTGTTCCGTAAAAACCGCGCATATTCGGTCTGCAGGCATTGTTCAAAGGCCAGTCTGTTGCCCAGCCCGGTCAGAGGGTCGGTAAGAGCCAGACCGTTGATCTGCCGGTGGAGCAGGAGGAGTTTTTCTTTCAGACGCCTGCGTATTAATTCCGAAAAAAGGGCCAGGGCGGAGAGTCCGCTCAGGACGGTGAAATAACGGCCCAGATCCTCCGGAGGGTAACGGTTGTGCATAAGGTCCTGCATGGGCTGCAGATTTAAGGCCAGCAGGGACAGAATGAAAAACAGGCTGAGGATCGCGCCCTTGCCCAGACCCAGGAGGAGTATGAAAATCTGGGGGCAGGCGAAGGTCCAGAACATGCCCCACAGTTTGTAGCCGCCGGCGGCGAACATAAACCAGGCCAGAGTGATGTGCGCGGAGCAGAGCAGGAGCGGAATCAGGCGGGACACGTCCTCGCGCCGCGCCAGGACAAGGCACAACAGGCTGACGCCGGCGCAGATAATCTGGGCCGAGGCCGGAACGTGGCGGCCTTGCGCCAGATTGACCAGGCTGAGGAAACCGAAAAAAAGCAGGCTGCACAGGGAGCAAATCCGGCAGTTGACGGCATACCGGCGGCTGTCGTCCTCTTCAATATACGGCAGAGTCTGGTCTGGCTGAAGATGGCGGCTGGTGGATATTCCTGGATTGTCCATGATGATTTTCCAACTTTTTCATATCAGCCTGCCCGCGCTTTGACAATGTCAAAACCGCCGCGGCTCCTGATTCGGTCTCAGGCCCCGTCCCGTCCGTTCCCTTCCCGCTGGGGCGGGGCCTTTGCCCTTCCCTTGTCGATGATTTTCGCCAGGTGTTCGCGCAGGGCTTTCACGCGCGCCGGGCCCATGCCGGGTACCCGGAGCAGTTCCTCGTCTCCGGCCGCGGCCATTTTCCGCAGGGAGTCAAACCGCTCCCAGAGACGCCGGACAAAGACAGGTCCGAAACCGGGTATTCTCCCCAATTCTCCCCGCAGGGCGCTGGCGGCGCGGGCCATGCGGTGCCGCCCGACGGCGAAGTCATGCGCGTGGTTGCGCACATATTGCAGAAACAGCAATTCCGGACTGCCCGGCTTCAGGTTCAGGGGATTGCCGCGACCGGGTACAAAGACGCTGTCGCTGATATTGCCCGCCCGCCGGTCGCTGCGTCCGGCCGCGTCCCTGGCCTTGGCCATGGCCGCCAGAAGAAAGTTCCGTTCCAGCCCCAGGGAGGCGAAAACCTTATGCACGGCCTGGAGCTGTCCCTTGCCGCCGTCAATAAGCAGGAGATCCGGCCAGGGAGGGCCGGCCGCGGCGCGGCGCGCGGCCCAGGCCGCCAGAATCGCGTAATCGTCGCCTCTGCCTTCGGTAAAGGCGTAGGTACGCCAGGCATCCCGCAGGGGACGCCCGCCTTCAAACACCACCAGTCCGACTCTGGTGGATTTGCCGGCGGTGTGCGACACATCCACCGCCTCCAGGCGCTCGATCGGCTCAGCGCGCGCAAAGCTCGCGGCCAGCAGGGCGGGCAGATCCTCCTCCCCGCGTTTGCGCGCGTGGTCGCGGGCATTGGCCGCCGCCAGACTGACCAGATTCTCCTCCACTCCCGACCGGGGCAGGGTGATGCGCACCGGCCCGCCGCGCTGCGCGCCCAGAAGCTCTTCCATCTCCAGAGAGTCAAAAATATCCTCTTCTTCGGAACCCAGGCGGAAGCCTCCTTCCCCCCCTTCCCCCGCGGACCTTTCCGGACAGAGCCCGGAAGCCCCCCCGGCCGCCGCTCCGGCGCTTCTTTTTCCTGTCCAGGGCAGCAGAATCTGGGGCGGAATGGTTTCCGCCCCGCCGTAATATTGCAGCAGGAAGCTGGAAAAAAGCTCCCCCGCGTCTTCCAGTCCCAGGCCGGGCCAGAAATAATTCCTGTTGTCCAGAAGCGAGCCTCCCCGCACTATGAGCAGGCCCAGGCTCAGGCCCCGCTCGTTTTCCGTCAGGCCCACAACATCCATATCTCGCGGGTTTTCCAGAACCACGGCCTGCCTTTCCAGCACATTTTTCACGGCTCTGATTTGATCCCGCAAGCCGGCGGCTTTTTCAAATTCCAGATTTTCCGAAGCCGCGCCCATTTCCGCCTTCAGCCGGAGCAGCAGGTCTCCGGATTTGCCTTCCAGCAGCAGGATCACTTTCTCCGTCAAGGCGGAATACTGTTCCGGGGGCAGCGCGGAGACGCAGGGAGCCAGACATTGGCGCAGGTGGTGGTACAGGCAGGGCTGGGCGCGGTTTCTCATGGCCCTGTCCGTGCAGCGCCGCAGGGGAAAAGCCCGGTGGATGGCCTTCCAGGTTATTCTGGCGTCCCGGCCGGAGGAAAAAGGGCCGAATACCCTGACCCTGTTCCGGGCTTTGCCCCGCCCGGCCGGGCCGCCGCGGCCGAAAGCGGAGCCGGGCCGGCGGCGCGTGATTTCCAGCCTGGGGTAAGGAGATTCCGTATCCAGGCGGAAAAGCAGATATTCCTTATCGTCCCGCAGAATGATATTGTAGCGGGGCCGGTGCTTTTTGATCAGGCTGGCTTCCAGCAGAAAAGCCTCGTTATCCGTGCCCGTGCTGATGGTTTCCAGGCGGGAGGCCTTTTCCAGCATGGCCCTCGTCTTGGGGCTGAGGCTCTCTTCAGGCCGGAAATATGAAGCCAGGCGCCGGCGCAGGTTTTTGGCCTTGCCCACATATATTACCCGCCGTTGCGCGCCGGAAAATAAATATACCCCCGGCGTCAGCGGTATGGCGCCCAGATCCGGTTTTTCCACAGAGAGTCCCCTTTCCCGGCGCTTTCAGGGCGCCGCGGCTGTTTGTTATAACTGCCGGCGCTCCGCCCGGCAAGGGAACCGGGCCGTCAATTTGCTTCCGCTTTTTCAGAGTGCTATAGATAGGGAGAGGTACGTTATGTTCGCGAAGGTATCTTGCGCCGCTCTGCGGGGGGTGGATGCCCTGGAAGTAAGGCTGGAAGCCGATTTTACCCGTGGAGGCCTGCCCAGCTTCAACATGGTGGGTCTGGCCGAAGGAGCGGTGAAAGAGGCTGGCGGGCGTGTGTTCACGGCTTTGCGTAATTGCGCTTTCAACCTGCCTTCCGGACGGATTACCGTAAATCTGGCCCCGGCCAATTACCGCAAGGAAGGCTCGTCATATGACCTGCCCCTGGCTCTGGGGCTTCTGGCCGCGGCCGGGGCTATCCCGACGGAGGCTCTGGAAGGCTTCTACTGCCTGGGCGAATTGTCGCTTACCGGCGAACTGCGATCTGTGCCCGGGGTTTTGCCGGTGGCCATGCTGGCCGCGGAAAAAGGGGCCAGGGGCCTGCTCGTTCCTCTGGACAACGCCGGAGAGGGCGCGGTGGTGCGGGGGCTGGCGGTATACGGAGCGCGCAGCCTGCCCGAGGCTGTGGCTTTTCTGGGAGGAAAGCTCTCCCTGGAGCCGGCCCGGCCGGATGAAGACAGGGGAGAGGAGGATTTTTCCGGGCGCTTCGTTTTCGACTTCGCCGAAGTCAAGGGGCAGGAGCACGCCAAGCGGGCCATTGAGCTGGCTGCCGCCGGCGGGCACAATATACTTTTCATCGGGCCGCCGGGCAGCGGAAAAACCATGCTGGCCCGGCGCATTCCTGGCATTCTCCCTCCTCTTTCCTTTGAGGAGTCCCTGGAAGTGACTAGAATTTACAGCGTGGCCGGCCTGCTCCGGCCGGGACAATCCCTGCTGCGTTCCCGCCCCTTTCGCGCTCCGCACCACACGACTTCCAATGCCGGGATGGTGGGAGGCACGGCCAACCCCAGGCCCGGCGAAGTCTCCCTGGCGCACCGCGGAGTGCTGTTTCTGGATGAACTGCCGGAGTTTCAGAAGAGTGTGCTGGAAGTTCTGCGCCAGCCTCTGGAGGACGGCCGGATCAGCATAGCGCGGGCCGCAATCACGGTGAGCTACCCGGCGCGGATTATGCTGGTGGCGGCCATGAATCCGTGCCCCTGCGGCTATTACGGGGACAGGCGCCACAGTTGCGCCTGCGCCCCCCAGGCGGTGCAACGCTATCGTTCCCGCCTTTCCGGCCCCCTGCTGGATCGTCTCGATTTACATGTGGAAGTGCCGGCCGTGCCTTATGAGGAACTGCGCGCCCGAAATCCCGGCACCGGCTCCGCCCGGATGCGCGCCCGCGTGGTCAGGGCCAGGGCCTTGCAGGAAAGCCGCTACCGCGGTTCCTCCTGCCGCGGCAACGCGGAGCTGAACGGAAGCATGCTTGAGGAATACTGCGCTTTGGACAAGGAGGGCAGCGATTTCCTCGGCCAGGCCGTCAAAAGCCTGGCCCTCTCCGCCCGTTCCTATACCCGCATCCTGCGCCTCGCCCGCACCGCCGCCGATCTGGCCGATAAAGAGCAAATAGGCGTTGAACACCTGGCCGAAGCCGTAAATTGCCGCGTCCTGGATCGGGAACAGCCGGGATGACTCCGCCAGCCGCGTGGCATTTGGCGGGGGAGAGGTACTCTCCTTGCGTTCGCAAGTGTAGCTGGCGCACCTGCCCGAATTTTGGGGAGTACCTCTCTTGTCCGCGGCTTGTCTATGGATTTTTCCCGCCGGGCTCGAACAAGCTGTTTCGCTATTTCCCTTGCCGGAAAAGACTTTTCAGCTTGTACCGCGCCCGGTCGGGTTAAAATCTGGCGGAGAGACAGGGATTTGAACCCTGGATGGAGGTTTAAGCCCCCATACTCGCTTAGCAGGCGAGCTCCTTCGGCCTCTCGGACATCTCTCCTGAAAGTCGAAACGCCTTAACAAGATATACATATATTTTATACGGGAGATATGTCAAGATCGGGAAAGCTCCCGGCCCGGATTGTCGGCCGACCCCGAAAAAAAAGCACAGAGATTGTTGTGCAACGCCATGCGATGGATTATATTGGGAAGCTGCGTTTACTCCTAAGCGGTTGTCTCAAGCTTTAAAAATGGAGGATTAACATGCCTAACAGCATATTCATGACCTCGACGGAAAGCAAAAGCGGAAAATCCATGATTATTCTGGGTTTGATGCAGGCGCTGCTGAAGAGAAGCCGCCAAGTGACGATTTTCCGGCCAATTATCGACATCCCGGCCGGCGTTGAGAGCAGGGATCACGACATCAACCTGGTGCTGGAATATTTCGGCCTGGACATTCCCTATGAGGACACCTACGCCTACAACATCGATACGGCGAGAGAGTTTATCAATTCCGGGCGGCAGGCCCGCCTTATGGAAAACATCTTTGAAAAATTCAAAAGCCTGGAGAGCAAATACGATTTCATCTTCTGCGAGGGAACGGATCTTTCCAACAAGGATTCCACGGTCGAATTCAATCTGAACCTTGAAATAGCCTCCACCCTCGGCTGCCCTGTCATCCTCGTGGTCAATGCCTGGCAGAAAAGCGCCGGGGACATGCTGGACATCAGCAGAAGAACTATGGACATCATATCCGGGAGGGGGCTGGAACTGCTCTCCTGCCTGATCAACCGCGCCGCCTTCCCCGAACGGGAGAGATCCGAGCTTGCGGGCAGGCTCAGGAGCGGCTCCGCGGATTCCCAGATGATTGTCTGCGTTCTGCCAGAAGAGCCGACTCTGGGCTGCCCCTCCATGGCGGACGTGCGTAAATGGTTCGACGCCCGCGTGCTCTACGGAGAAAAACGCCTGGATAATCTGGTCAGCTCTTACCTGGTGGCGGCCATGCAGGTGGAACATTTTATGGAATACCTCACTCCGGGGTGCATGATCATTGTTCCCGGAGACAGGGAGGACATTTTGCTGGCCTGCCTGAGTTCGCGCCTCTCCACCGCTTTTCCGGAAGTGGCGGGCATAGTGCTCACCGGAGACCTGTCTCCGCATTCCAGCATCCGGCGCCTGCTGGACAACATGATAGGCGAGCCCATACCCATTCTCGGAGTGGAGGGACATACCTTCAAAACCATTCAGACCTTCACCCAGCTTTACGGCAGGATCGATGCCGGGGATACGCGCAAAATAAACACCGCTCTGGGATATTTCGAAAGGTACGTCGAAGGGGATGAAATTGTAAAACGCGTGCTTGACTACAAAACCTCCAAAATGACTCCGAAAATGTTCGAATACAATCTGCTGGAAAAAGCCAGGAGTAAAAAAATGCGCATTGTCCTGCCGGAAGGGCAGGATGAGCGTATTTTACAGGCCGCGGACATTATCCTGCGCCGGGAGGTGGCCGACCTGATCATTCTGGGAGATCCCGCGAAGATACACCTGGAGGCGCGCAACAAGGGGCTGAGCCTGGAGAATGCCGTTATTATCGATCCCGTCTCTTCGCCGCTTCTGGAAGATTATGTGTATACCTATCACGAATTGCGCAAGCACAAGGCCATGCCTCTGGATCAGGCGCGCGATCTGATGCTTGACCCCACTTATTTCGGCACCATGATGGTCTACAAGGACGACGCCGACGGCATGGTCTCCGGCGCCGCCAACACCACCGCCCATACCGTGCGCCCGGCCTTTGAAATCATCCGCACCAGAACGCCGGGGACCACGGTCTCGTCAATATTTTTAATGTGCCTGAAGGACAGGGTGCTGGTCTTCGGCGATTGCGCGATCAACCCCAACCCCACCCCCCAGGAGCTGGCCAGGATCGCCGTGGATGCGGCGGAGACCGCCGTCGTGTTCGGCATTGAGCCGCGCGTGGCCATGCTTTCATACTCCACGGGAGATTCAGGCAGCGGAGCGGATGTGGATAAAGTAAAGGAGGCCACGCTTCTGGCCAAACAAATGGCCCCGGATCTGCTTCTGGAAGGGCCGCTGCAATACGACGCGGCCATAGATCCCGCTGTCGCCGCCGCCAAAATGCCCGAAAACACCGTGGCCGGACGGGCTACCGTGTTTATATTCCCGGATCTGAATACGGGCAACAATACTTACAAGGCGGTGCAGCGGGCCGCGGACGCCGTGGCCATAGGCCCGGTGCTGCAAGGGCTGAAAAAACCCGTGAACGACCTTTCGCGCGGGGCCAAAGTGACCGATATAGTCAATACCGTGGCTATCACCGCTGTCCAGGCGCAAAGCGCGCGGTAAAATACGCATCTTTGAAGGCGCGGCATGAAAAGATTTTTCTGCGGTCATATAAACCGCGTATTATACCTTATTGTCCTGATCGCCTTTCTGCCGGCCGCCGGGATTATGCTTTATCCCGGCCTTCAGGGTATGAATTCCGGGAAGAAAGAGATCGCGGAAAAGGCGGCGCGGGCTGTAAACGCCGTTTCCAGCCAATTTGAGCTGACCCTGCGGGACGCTCTGCTCACCCTGAGCACCCTGTCCCGGATGGACGACATCCGCAATTTCGAACTGCCGGGCAGTCTTGAGTTGATCAACGGCCTGCTCGGGCTGAACGAAAATTACTCCTCTCTTTTTATCACGGACGCGGAAGGCAGAGTTTACGCCTCCACCCGCTCCGACATCCACAGCCTGAATCTCGGCGCCGAGCCCTATATACGGCGCGCGAAGGAGGAACGCTGCTTTGCGCTCGGCGGAAGCGCCGGAGGTTATGCCGCCGGGGCTTCCGGCATATATTGCTCTTACCCTGTCTTTGCCCCGAACAATGATTTCAGGGGGAGCATAACGGTTGGACTGCTCCCCGGCAAAATCGCGGCAAAGGCGGAGGAATTCTCCGGCCTGCGGCACGCTTCCCTGCTGCTTCTGGACGAGCGGGGCAAGGCGCTCTTTTCCTTTCCCCCGGAGGCTCTCGCCGCCGGCGGGGCTCCGGACACGGAAAAATGGGAATATATCCGAAGTCTCAAAAATAACGAGACGGGCCTGAAAACTCTTTCCGCCGAAAACTCCCGGAAAAGTCTGCTCGCGGTCAAGCGTCTGGCCCCGGATTCCTTCAGCGAACCCTACCTGAACATAGTCCTGATTCTGGATGCGGAGGCGGAGTCTTCCCCCGCCTATGCCGCTTTGCGCGGGCAGGCGCTGATTCTGTTCCTGGTCATCCTCTGCGCCCTGGCCCTGGCTTCGCTCCTGGGACACATGGTCCTGCGCCGCCCTCTGGCCGGCATGGTAAGAGTGGCGCAACAGGTTGAAAAAGGAGAATTTTCCGTCCGCACCGGCTTGACAGGTCTGGGAGGCGAACTGGGAGCGCTCGGCCGGGCTTTCGATCAGATGGCCCAGGCTCTGGAGCGTCACGAAAGCGAGCTCATGCGGGCCAAGCAGGAAGCCGACCGCGCCAACAGCACAAAAAGCGAATTTCTGGCGAACATGAGCCATGAAATCCGCACTCCCATGAACGCCATCATAGGCATGGCCTACATGGCTCTGAAAACCAATCTGGACGCCAAACAGAAAAACTATATCGAGAAAATATATTCCTCCGGCAACGCCCTTCTGGGCATCATCAACGACATCCTGGATTTTTCCAAACTGGAGGCGGGCAAATTCCATATAGACCATATCCCCTTTAATCTGGAGGAGGTTTTTAACAACCTCAGCGCCATATCCTCACAGCAGGCGGAAGAAAAGCGGATCGAAATGCTCTTTTACATCTCGCCCACCGTGCCCCAGCAGCTCAAGGGAGATCCTCTGCGCATCAGACAGATTCTGACCAATCTCATTTCCAATTCCCTGAAATTCACGGAAAATGGAGAAATAATGGTCAGTTGTACCGCCTTGCCCAGGGAAGATGAAAACGACCCCTGCTTTATCCTGCAATTTGTGGTGCAGGATACCGGCATAGGCATCAGCGAGGAGCAGCTCTCCCGCCTGTTCACCCCCTTTACCCAGGCCGACGGCTCCATCACCCGCCGTTACGGCGGCACCGGTCTGGGGCTGGTCATCACCAGGAGCCTTGTGGAAATGATGGGCGGAGAAATACGCATGGAGAGCGTCCCGCAGCAGGGCACCAAAGTCACCTTCACCCTGCGTCTGGAAGAAAAACCCGGCAGGACGGCCCGCCCGATCTCGCCCGACCTGCGCGGCATGCGGGTGCTCCTGGTGGACGACAACGAAACGGCCCGCAGCGTCATCGGCTCCATGCTTACCGGTTTTTCCTTCCGGACGGACACGGCCTCTTCCGCCAACGAGGCCTTCCAACTGCTCGCCGCGGCGGACGAGAGGGAGCAGCCCTACCGGCTGGTATTCCTGGACTGGCACATGCCGGAGATAGACGGCATGGAAGCCGCGGGCTATATCACGCAGCGCATGGCCCTGCGTTTCCGGCCCAGGCTCATGCTGATCACCTCCTTCAGCCGCGCGGAGGAACAGGCGGCCCTGGCTCAAAACGAGATTTCGGCCATTATCCATAAGCCTGTCAATCCATCACAGCTCCTGGACTCGATTCTGGAGGTAATGGATGAAGGAGGGCAGGGAGAGGGCGACCGCGAAAGGACGGAAAAAGGGAATCTTCCTCTTCCCCCTGGGGAAAAGCTGCGCGGAGCCAGGGTGCTCCTGGTGGAAGACAACCTGATCAATCAGGAGCTGGCCGTGGAATTGCTGGAGGAAGCCGGCATCCGGACAACGGTGGCGGATAACGGACAAATTGCCCTGGATATTCTGGACAGCGGACAAAATTTCGATCTTGTGCTCATGGATCTGCAAATGGCCGTGATGGACGGCTATGAAGCCTCCAGGCGTATACGCCGGAATCCGGCTTTCAGGGATCTGCCCATAGTCGCCATGACCGCCCACGCCATGCTGGAAGAGCGCGAAGCCTGCCTGCGCGCCGGCATGAACGACCATATCTCCAAGCCCATCGAAGTGGAGGTCATGTTCAAGGTTCTGGAACACTGGATCAGGCCGAAAACGCAGGCCCCCCCGGAAGCCGCTCCCTCCGCTCCCACGGAGGGGGAGCGGCCCGGCGGCCTGGAACTGGAAAAGCTCAGCCTCCCCGGGCTCAATTTCGGCAGCGCCTTGCGCCGCCTGGGCAACAACAGGAAACTCCTGCTTATGGCCATGCGCCAGTTCACGCAAAACCACGGCGGCGACTGCGAACTCATGGAAGAAGCCCTGTCCGGGGGCCGGCTCGTGGACGCGCGCCGCTACGCCCATACCCTGAAAAGCCTGTGCGCTTCCATCGGCGCCGAAGAGATGGCGGAGAGCTTCCGGGAACTGGAGGCGGTTCTGGGCGAGGAGACAACGGACAAGGAGTCTGTCCTGCCGGACATAGGCAAGGCCGGCGAAGATCTGAAAAACCTGCTTGAGCTTCTCCGCGATCTCCTGGCCCGCCTGGAAGCGGAAGCCGACGCGGACAAGCCGGACGGAGGAAAGGACTCCTCCTCATCTTCCTCTTTTTCTTCTTCCAGGGATATTCTGCTCGCCCTGCGCGCTCTGGTGCAGGATGACGACGCTTCCGCCCCCGCTTTTCTGGAAGAACATCTTCCCCTCCTCAGAGAGGAATATCCAGGGGAGGAGGTGGAAAAACTGGAACTCCTGCTCCGGGGCTTCGCCTTTGACGAAGCTCTGCTCCTTCTGGACAGGCTCGGCGCGGCCGCGACATAGCCGTTGACCTTGCCCTCCGCGCCGCGCCCGGCGCGCGGGTTTGCGCGGGCAGCCGCGCCTGATTCAGGAAAGCGGAGACTCCGGGCCGAGCCTGGAGCTCAATAAATCCAGGCCGGCGTAATCCGTAAATTCAAATTTAAGGGGAGTCAGAGTGGCCCAGCCCTGCTCCAGAAGGTCTTTATCCGTGCCGGGCTCCACCAGCTCCCTGGGGATGACGCCGTTCATCCACCAGCAGCTCTGGCCGCGCGGATCTTTCCGCTCATCGTACCAATCCCTCCAGACGGCGCTTGTCTGCGGACAGACACGCAGCCCCCGGCAGGAGCCGAGGGGACAGGAAGGGAAATTGAGATTGAGCGCCCGGCGGAGAGGCAGCTCGGCCCAGGGGATCTTGGGAATGAGCCCGACGGTGAAACGCGCGTAACTTTCCGTATCCGCAAGGATGCGGGAATTATGCGAGACGGCCAGAGAAGGGCAGCCCATGGCCGCTCCTTCGGCGGCGGCTGAAACCGTGCCGGAATAGAGAATGTCAGGCCCGACGTTGCCTCCGGCGTTGATGCCGGAAAGAAGCAGGTCCGGCTTGCGCGCCGCCAGCCTGCTCAGACCCAGCTTTACGCAATCCGCGGGGGTGCCGTTCACGGCAAGGCCGCTGAAGCCTTCTTCTTCCACCGGCTTGACCCGCAGGGGATTAAACACGGTCAGGGCATGCCCCATGCCCGACTGTTCGCCCAGAGGGGCAATCACCTGCACCTGGTGCCCGGCTCCCAGCAGAGCTTTGTAGATGTAACGCAGTCCTTTGGAGTAAATACCGTCATCATTGGTTAAAACGACAAACATCGCGGCTCCGTTGTCTACGGTTTCGACGGCCATCTTCCGCCTATGGCCTTGTATTTCCCGGCAAAAGCCCAAGCCATCCGGAGGATTTTCTTCGCCCTGGCGAAATTGGCAATATCTTTGGGAAGCGCCTTTGAGGACAGAGAAGCTCCGGAGACCGGCGCCGCCCGTTCCCGGAAGTCCCCGGAAGCCGGCGCGCGGGATTGTCCGCGCCCGGCAGACGGCTTCCGGGGGAAAAATGGCGGAGCAGAGGGGACTTGAACCCCCGGCCTCCGGCGTGACAGGCCGGCGTTATAACCAACTTAACTACTGCTCCGGGAGCAAAGCGAGTCCTGCGAACCCGAGGGGCGAAAAACACGGCTCAGGCGCAAACCGCCGCAGAATTCATCTAAATTGCTAATAGCTTGTGAATTTACCCAGGTCAAGTTTTTTTCGATTTTTCCGGGAGTTTTTGTTCTGGCGAAAAAGGCCGCGCGAACGCGCCTCTCCCTCCATAGAGGTTTGAGAAGGTGGCCCGGTATAGTGGAATTACGTCATCCGGGAAAACTGCTCTATGGCTTTAGCCAATTTTTTCAGAGTATTGTCGGCATCGCCCTCGGCAATGCCGGTGAGTACGCAATGATGCAGATGTCCTTCCAGAATAACCTGCCCTGTCTTGTGCAGGGCGGCCTTGGTGGCGCCGATCTGAATCAGAATGTCCTCGCACGGCACGTCATTCTGCACCATAGACATAATGCCGCGCACCTGCCCTTCAATCTTTTTGAGCCGGGTAACCACAGCCTCCACATCCATACATTCACGCATAAGATCTTCCTTTAAAAAAGTCGGGTATTCCCTTGCCCCCGGCAAAGCCGGGAATAAGCTTTACGCGGGCCCTCGTTTAATATAACATTCTTTGTAATTTCCGCAACCCGCGGGGACCTTGCGCGGGATGGCGGAATAATTTTCCGCCGGGCAAAAAATTCCATCCGGCTTTTTTCTTTAGCTTTATAAAAAACTTTAAATCCCAATCTGTTATATACGCGCTGAACTTGGCAGATTTTTTGCAGAACTTGCTTGCAGTCAATTCAACCCTGGGGGTACCGATGAAGATACAAAATGATCCTTTACAGGCCTTGTCCGGGCAAGGCGAAGCCCAAAGAAAAACCGGGGGAGGGACGGAGGAGTTTGAAGCCTTGCTGGCCAAAGAGTTGCGTCAGAGTCAGGAAAGCCATGCCGGCGGGCTTACCCGGAGTCCGGGGCAGGAGGCGGCGGCGCTGGCCATGCGGATCCGGGCCGCGCAGGAATTCGGCGTAAACCTGGAATCCGAATCCGCCGTAAAGGAAGATTCCTTTGAGCGCGTGAATGCTCTTCTGGATAAGTTGTCCCTGTACGCCGACTCTCTGGGACGGGACCAGAGCGCCAATCTCAAGGATCTGCACGGAATGCTCAACGGGGTGGGCACCGAAATCGCCTCCCTGAAGCGGGATCTGCCCCCGGCCCAGGAAGAGGCCGCCCTGGGAGAGCTGCTCAATGAGCTGGAAGTGCTGGCCGCGACGGAACGCTTCAAGTTCGATCGGGGCGACTACATCTGAGGCTCTTTTCCGGGCGCCGCGACTTAGGGATTGGCGTCAGGTTCTCTTTGGGCAAAGCGCTTTACGCTCGAGATCGGCGCCTTACGGCGGCAGTGAACGCCGCCGTAAGGCGCCTGACCATACCGGGGGGGTTCCCGGAGAGAGTATTGCGGAACTCGTTTCGCCGTCAAGCGCCGGAGCGGGCGTGGAGCTGAAAGAACATGTATGTGCAACATCAAAGTGGAAATGCTCTAAAGTTAAAATGCTTGGCTCTAGTTGCGTTTAGTGTGTATTTTCCCTTTTATGATTGCCTGAAGCCAGTCTTGAGGTGAAATAAGGGGACATTCATGTAAGCGCCGCCAAGTGAGGTAGTTGGGC